>JAKBCI010000023.1 GCA_021807965.1 Actinomycetes bacterium | reverse complement strand
CTCAATCAGACCTACAACACGCCCGCGCTTGCCACCATCCACCTCTTGGCCTCCCAAATTGCCTGGATGAATGAGAACGGGGGCCTGGCGTTCTCCGCCGGCCGATCACGCCGCTCGTCAGAGATTCTCTATACGTGGGCCGAGGCGTCGGACTTCGCGACGCCGTTCGTAACGCAGCCAGCCCAGCGCAGCCACGTCGTGGGCACCATCGACTTCGACGAGGCCATTGACGCCGCCGTGGTCGCGGCCGTGCTGCGCGCGAACGGCGTGGTGGACACCGACCCGTATCGCAAGCTCGGCCGCAACCAGCTGCGCATCGCCATGTTCCCGAGCGTCGAACCCGACGACGTCGCGTCGCTGTGCGCCAGCATCAACTTCGTCGTGGGAAAGCTGTAGCCATCGCGATCGAACAGTCGACAAGGCGATCGCCGGGCCGGGTACTCGTCACCGGCGCGACCGGCTACGTCGGCGGGCGGCTGGTGCCGCGCCTGCTCGATGACGGACGCGCTGTTCGCTGCCTGGTGCGCACGCCCGAGAAACTTGACCGCGCACCGTGGCGCGACGACGTCGAGGTGCTGCGTGGGTCGCTCGAAGGGCCCCTCGACGCGGCCATGGCCGGCGTCGAGGTCGCCGTCTACCTCGTCCACGGCATCGGTGACGGCGCCGACTGGGTGGCCCGCGAAACGTCACAGGCGGCTCGCTTCAGCGCCGCTGCCGCCGCCGCGGGCGTGGGCCGCATCGTGTACCTCGGTGGCATGGGACGAGACGGCGCGTCGCTCAGCGCCCACTTGCGAAGCCGCCACGACGTCGGTCGTACGCTGGCTAGCGGACCGGTCCCGGTTACCGAGTTGCGCGCCGCGGTCATTATCGGCTCTGGATCGGCGAGCTTTGAGATGCTGCGCTACCTCGTCGAGGTGCTACCGATCATGGTCACGCCGAAATGGGTTACCACGCGGTCTCAACCCATCGCGATCTCGGACGTCGTGGACTACCTGGTGCGAGCGATCGACGCGTCGCCGCCAATCGCGGGGGTCTTCGAAATCGGTGGACCAGACGTGGTTTCCTACGCCGAGATGATGGCCACCTACGCCGACGTGGCCGGACTCGCACCGCGGCGCCTGCTGCCCGTTCCCGTCTTGACGCCCCGGCTGTCCAGTCACTGGGTGGGACTCGTCACGCCGGTACCCGCGTCGCTCGCTCGACCACTCGTCGACAGCCTGGTCAACGAGGTGGTGGTACGCGATCCGACGACCGTAGCCCTGTTCGGCGCACCCCGTCGGTCACTGCGTGACGCCATCGCCCTGGCGCTGGGCGTCACCCACCGCGACGAGGTGCCCACCGCGTTCACCGACGCCGACCTGCAGCTGTTTCGTCCCTACGCGACTGACCCCGCCTGGGCCGGCGGCACCGAGCTCACCGACGTGCGCGTCATCGAGACCTCCGCTCCGGCTGAGGCCTGCTACCGGACAATCTGCGCTATCGGCGGAGAACAGGGCTGGTACCGGGGCGAATGGCTGTGGCGCCTGCGCGGTCTTCTCGATCGTCTCTGGGGCGGCCCGGGGCTTCGTCGCGGTCGGCGTCACCCGAGCGAGTTGCGCGTCGGTGACTTCGTCGACTTTTGGCGCGTTGCGGCCCTCGAGCCCCCACGCCTGATCCGCCTGCGTGCCGAGATGATCCTGCCCGGCGAGGCGTACCTCGAATGGCAGATCGAGGCCACCAGCACTGGCGCGCGCATTACGCAACGCGCGCTCTTCAAACCGCGGGGCCTCTGGGGGCGCGCCTACTGGTACGCCGTCGCCCCGTTCCACGGTCTCGTCTTCCCGGGCATCATCCGCGGTCTCGCTCGCGACGCGGAAGGGCGCTGACTCAGTCGGTGTCGCCGCCCGAGACCTCGGTCACCTTCTGCTTGCCCGCTGAGACAAATGGCATCATGGCGCGCAGCTTCGTGCCAATCTCCTCGATCGGGTGCTTCTTGCCGACCTCGCGAAGCTCTCGGTAACGGGGTCGTCCAATCTCGTTCTCCTGGATCCACTCGGCGGCGAACGTCCCGTCCTGAATCTCGGTCAGGACCTGCTTCATGTCGGCCTTCACCTGGTCGGTGATGATTCGCGGTCCCCGGGTGAGATCCCCGTACTCGGCGGTGTCCGAGACCGAGAACCGCATGCCGGTAATCCCCTCCTCGTACATCAGGTCAACGATCAGCTTGAGCTCGTGCAGGCACTCGAAGTACGCGCTCTCGGGCTGGTACCCGGCCTCCACCAACGTCTCGTACCCCGCTTTCACGAGGGCCGATACGCCACCACAGAGGACCGCCTGCTCACCGAACAGGTCAGTCTCGGTCTCCTCGGTGAAGGTCGTCTCGAGCACGCCGGCGCGCGTCGCGCCGATGCCGTGCGCGTAGGCGAGCGCGATCGCGTGCGCCTGTCCCGACGCGTCCTGCTCGACCGCGATCAGCGACGGCACACCGCCGCCCTCGAGGTACGTCCGGCGAACGAGGTGGCCCGGACCCTTGGGCGCCACCATCGCGACGTCGACGTCGGTCGGCGGCGCGATCAGGTTAAAGCGAATGTTGAACCCGTGAGCGAACAGCAGGCACTTGCCCGCGCTGAGGTGCGGAGCGACTTCGAGTTCGTAGATCCGCTTCTGCTCGGTATCGGGCAACAGCATCATGATGACGTCGGCTTCGGCGGCGGCGTCGGCGATGCCGAGTACCCGCAGGCCCGCTTCTTCGGCTTTCAGCACCGAGCTCGACTCGGGTCGCAGTCCGACGCGAACGTCGTAGCCGCTGTCGTGCAGGTTGAGCGCGTGGGCGTGGCCCTGGGAGCCGTAGCCGAGAACGGCGATCTTCTTGCCGCGCAATACCTCGGGGCGGGCATCGGCCTCGTAGTACATGGTGGTCATGGTTCAGTCCTTCTGCTGCTCGTCGGCCGGGGTGGCCCGCCCAAGTCTAGGGAGTGCGACCCGGCCCGTCCGGTGAAGCTCGACCTCCGCGAAGGCCTCGAGGTCGCGCTCGAGGGCGTCGCAGGCGGCCGGCGTCCCGGCCAACATCACCGTGACCGCCCCGGGATCAACGTCGACGATAGCGGCGCCCGCGCTGCCCAGCGTGTCGAGCAAGGGGGTTCGGTTGCCGACGTCCGTTTTGATCGTGGCGAGTAGGAGCTCGCGCTCGACGGCTTCGCGCGGTGCGATATCGGTGATCGCCACCACGTTCACCAACTTGTCGAGTTGCCCGACGATCTGTTCGAGGGGCGCCGACTCCGCGTCGACGACGATCGTCACGCGCGAGAAGCGAGCGTGGCTCTCCGCCGGCGCCACCGCCAGCGAATAGATATTGAAGCCCCGCCGCGCAAACATGCCGGCGATGCGGGCGAGAACTCCCGATTTGTTCTCCACCAGCACCGACAGGATGTGGTGGCGCACTGGTGAGTGACTGACCTCGCCGGCGAAGGGTTCGGGCGTGTTCATCGCGCACCGCGCTGGGATGGGTGCACCATGATGTCGTCGTTGCTGGCGCCGGCGGGCACCATCGGAAAGACCTTCTCCGTGGAATCAGTTCGAAAGTCGATCACCACGGGAACGTCGTTGATCGAGTGAGCCTCGTCGATGACGTCGTTCATCTCCTTGACGTTCGTCGCACGCAGACCAACGCAGCCCATGGCCTCAGCCCACTTGACGTAGTCGGGTAGGTCGGCCGACAGGTAGACCTCGCTGTAGCGCTCGTCGTAGAACATCTCCTGCCACTGGCGAACCATGCCCAGGTACGCGTTGTTCAGAATCGCCACTTTGATGGGGATGCCCTCGGCGCGCGCCGTCACCAGTTCCTGCGCCGTCATCTGGAAGCAGCCGTCGCCGTCGATGCACCACACGGTTCGATCGGGACGTCCGACCTTGGCGCCGATGGCCGCGGGCACGCCGAAGCCCATCGTGCCCGCGCCGCCGGAGTTGATCCAGCTGTTGGGCTCGTCGAACCTCCAGTGCTGGGCGGTCCACATCTGGTGCTGACCCACCCCCGACGCCACGATCGTCCCCGCCGGCGTGCTGCGCGCGATCGACTCGATCACGTGCTGGGGCCGCAGTGGTCCATTGGCCTCGGGTTCGTCGTAGACGAGTGGGTATTGCGACTGCCACTGACGAATCTCGCGCCACCAGTCGTCGAGGCGACGCGGCGCGGCCCCGGCCGCGTCGAAGGCCCGCAGTGCGGTCGCGACGTCAGTCTGCAGGGCGACGTCGGGACGACGAATCTTGCCGAATTCAGCTCGGTCGATGTCGACGTGGATCACCTTCGCGCCGGGCGCGAACGCCGCGATTTTGCCGGTGACCCGATCATCGAAGCGCGCGCCCAGGGCGATGAGCAGATCGCTGCGCTGAATGGCGGTGACCGCGGCGTAGACGCCGTGCATGCCGGGCATGCCCAGGTGCTGGTCGTGCGAGTCAGGAAAGACCCCTCGAGCCATCAGCGTGGTCACCACCGGGATCCGGGTTCGCTCGGCGAAGGCCAGCAGCTCGGCGGACGCCCGCGACTTGAGCGCTCCCCCGCCGACGTAGAGCACGGGGCGCTCGGACTGGGCAATCAGCGCCACGCAGCGCGCCACGGCAGCCTCGTCGAGCGCCACGGTCGGGTGATAACCCGGCAAATCCAAGTCGTCGACGCTCGCGGGGTACCACCACTCCATCGTGGACTGCGCGACGTCCTTGGGTACATCGATGAGCACCGGACCGGGCCGGCCGGTGGTCGCGAGGTGAAAGGCCGCCGCGACCGCGCGCGGCAGTTCGTGGGCCGACTGGACGAGAAAGTTGTGCTTGGTGATGCCCATGGTGATTCCGGTGATGTCGCACTCCTGGAACGCGTCGAGTCCGATCGAACTCGTGGCGACCTGGCCCGTGATCACGACGAGGGGCGTCGAATCCATGTGGGCGTTGGTGATCGGCGTCACGATGTTGGTCGCACCGGGGCCGCTCGTAACCATGGCCACCCCCGCTCGACCGGTCGCCATGGCGTAGCCCTCGGCCATGTGGCCGGCGCCTTGTTCGTGACGAACCAAAATGTGGCGGATCGAGGAATCGATCAGCGGGTCATAGACCGGCAGGATTGCGCCGCCGGGCAGGCCGAAAATAGCGTCGACCCCCTGCTGTTCGAGGCTCTTGATCAAGGCTTGCGCGCCAGTTAGCTGCACGATCCCTACTTCCGTCCATATAAAGAAAAAAGCCTCCCGTCTGGGAGGCCTCCGGTATACGCAATGACGTGACTACCGGCGCCTATCCCCTACTACTACCAGAATCAGGCGCCCAGACGTCACGTGACCATCTAAGCACACCGGCGACGCACGTGCAAGGCGCCGCTGACGCGGTGGCTACCTCGACGTGACCGCACCCGTCTCGGCGCCCTGCACCAGGCGAGCAAACTTTTCGAGGACACCCGTCGTGTAGCGCGGCGTGAAGGCCGTGCGACGCCCACGGCGCTCGGCGAGCACCTCGTCATCCACGAGGAGCTCAATGGTGTTGTCGCGCACGTCTATTTCAATCGTGTCGCCGTCTTCGACCAATCCGATTGGGCCGCCGTCGAGCGCCTCGGGCGCAACGTGCCCAACGCAGAAGCCGTGCGTGCCGCCGCTGAAGCGACCGTCGGTTACTAGTGCCGAGTCGCTCCCTCGCCCGACGCCCTTCATGGCCCCCGTCACCGCGAGCATCTCGCGCATGCCGGGGCCGGCCTTGGGGCCCTCGTAGCGAATGACGACCACGGTTCGCGGCTGGATCTCTCCGGCGAGGATCGCCGCCATCGCGGCGTCTTCACCGTCAAAGACCCGCGCACTGCCGCGAAAATGCATTTCGTCAATTCCCGCGACCTTCACCACGGCGCCGCGCGGCGCCAGCGAGCCCCGCAGCACGGCGATGCCGCCTCGATCGTGCAGCGGGTGATCGAGGTCGTGCACCACCTCGCCGTCGGGTCGGCGGGCGTGATACGCCTCAAGGCTCTCCGCCATGGTGCGTCCCGAGACGGTCATGACGTCACCGTGCAAGAGTCCGCGCTCCAACAGGTGCGCGAGCACGACTGGTACGCCGCCGACGGCGTCGATATCGCTCATGTGGTACCGACCGTGAGGCTTGGTATCGGCAATGTGGGGAACGCGCGACGCCACGCGGTTGAAGTCGTCGAGCTCGAGGGGCACCCGGGCCTCGTGAGCGATGGCGAGTAGGTGCAGCACCGCGTTGGTCGATCCGCCGAGGGCCATCACGACGGCGATCGCGTTCTCGAAGGCTTCGCGCGTCATGATCTGACGGGCGGTGATGCCGCGGTCGAGCAGCGAGACCACCGCGAGGCCCGAGTCGTAGGCGTACTGATCTCGCCGCGGATCAATGGACGGTACGCTCGCGCTGCCGAGCAGGGACATGCCGATCGCCTCACCCACACTGGCCATGGTGTTGGCCGTGAACATGCCGGCGCAGCTGCCCTCGCCCGGACACGCGGCTAGCTCGATATCGCGTAGCGCCTCATCGCTCATTGCGCCGACGGCGTTGGCTCCCACCGCCTCGAAGACCGACGTGATGTCCAGGGCTTCGCCGTTGAGGTGGCCAGGCATGATGGTGCCCCCGTACAAGAAGACGCTCGGCACGTCGAGACGCGCCGCCGCCATCAGCATGCCGGGCAGTGACTTGTCACAACCCGCGAACGTCACCAGCGCGTCGAAGCGCTCCGCGTGCATCACCGTCTCGACCGAGTCGGCGATCACCTCTCGCGAGACGAGCGAGGCGCGCATCCCCTCGTGACCCATCGATATGCCATCGGAGACCGCGATCGTGACGAACTCGAACGGCACGGCACCGGCGTCGCGTACCGCCACTTTGGCGCGCTTGGCCAAACGGTCCAGCGGCAGGTTGCACGGCGTCACCTCATTCCAGCTCGAGGCCACACCAATTTGCGCCTTGACCATGTCGTCGTCGCCGAGCCCCATCGCGCGAAGCATCGAACGAGCGGGCGCGCGACCTTTGCCGAGGGTGACGTCGGTGCTGCGCGGAGTCGGGTGCGTAGTCATGTCCGTAGTCTACGAAGCGCGGCCCGGTCGATGGCTCGACCTGGTGCACTGGCGCTGGTCGTCGACTACGAGGTCGCGATCCCCCCGTCGTGCTCTAGGGCGAGGATCGACAACCGCCACCGCGCGGCCACGTCGCACTCGTACTGTGGGGTCGTGCGCGGTTGGCGCGTCGACGACGTTACCCCGAATCCCGTGGATAATTAGCGCCGCGCTTCAAGCTCGCTCACGACGGCCTGACCGTTGGCCCGTCCTCGAGTCTCGCGCATGACGAGTCCGACGAAGAACTGAGCCAACTTGTCGTCGCCGTCGCGGTACCGGCTCCACTCGTCGGGGTTCGACTCGATGAGTGACGCCACCGTTTCTTTCAACGAGTCACCCGTCAGCTGTTCGAATCCCCGCGCCGCGGCGGCCGAGCGAGCGTCACCCGCACCGGCCAGGAGGTCAGCCAGCACGGTCTTGGCCTGGGTTGCGGACAGTTCGCCGCGCGATTCCATGGCGAGGGTCTCCGTGAATGCATCGACCGTCAGGCGGCTGACGTCGTCCACGCCGGCCAGTTCATTCGCGACACGCGACAGCGCCATCATGGCGTCGACTCCCGCGCGCGACGCCGCGTGGACGTAGCGCTCGAGCCCAAGGTCGATCACCGCGTCCACGGCATCGCGCTGCGCCGGCGTCGGCGAGACGAAGAGCTCGAGCAGCGCGGCGCGGCGCTCGGCGGGCATGGGACCGAGACCGGCCACCACTCGGGCCCGCCACGCGTCATCGGGGTTCAAGTCGACCAGATCCGGCTCGCGGAAGTACCGATAGTCCTCGGCTTCTTCCTTCACCCGCATCGTCGAGGTCGCTCCCACGTTCTCGTCCCAGTGTCGGGTCTCTTGACGCACGACCCCGCCGCCCTCGATGAGGGCCACCTGTCGCCGCGACTCGAACTCGATCGCGTGATAGAGGCTCCGCAAGGAGTTCAAATTCTTGATCTCGCAGCGCGTACCGAAGTCCTCGCCGCTGCGGCGCACCGAGACGTTGGCGTCGATGCGCATCGAGCCCTCCTCCATGCGCCCGTCCGATGCCCCGGTCGCGATCAGCACGGCGCGCAGCTCGCTGGCGTAACGTCGAGCCTGCGCCGCGGAGCGAATGTCGGGTCCCGAGACGATCTCGACGAGCGGCACGCCGGAGCGGTTGTAGTCCACGAGCGACCGGTCAGCACCGTGAATACGCCCACCGCCCCCGAGGTGTGTCGACTTGCCGGTGTCCTCTTCAAGGTGAGCCCGCTCGATTGAGACGCGTGTCCCATCGGACAGATCGAGAAAGCCGTTGGCGTTGATCGGCAGGTCGTACTGGGAGATCTGGTAGTCCTTGGGCATGTCGGGGTAGAAGTAGTTCTTGCGGTGGAACGTGGATGCCTTGATCGTGCAATGCAGCGCCACGCCGATTGCCATCGCCAGATCGACGGCCCGCGCGTTCAGCACCGGTAGCGATCCGGGCAGACCCAGGCATACGGGACACACGTTCGTGTTGGGCTCGGCACCGAAGATGTTCGCGCAACCACAGAACATTTTGGTGGCCGTACGCAATTCGGTGTGCACCTCCAGTCCGACCACCATCTCCCAGTCGCTCGCGGACGTCACGATGCTCGCTCCTCACGTTCGAGGACACGAGCCGCAGCGAACAGCAGCGGTTCGCTACGGCCTGGTCCCAGGAGTTGCACCCCGATCGGCAGATCGGCCTCGCCCCGCCCGAACGGCACCGACAACGCGGCCTCGCCGGCGAGATTGGTCGGTATCGTAAAGACGTCCGAGAGGTACATCGCCATCGGATCGTTCGTCTTAGAACCAAAGGGAAAGGCGACTGATGGAGTCGTCGCCCCGATCAGGCAGTCGACGGCCTGATAGGCCCGGCGGAACGCGCCGATCATCTGCGTGCGAACCTTGAGGGCCTGGCCGTAGTACTCGTCGTAGTAGCCCGCCGACAGCGCGTACGTGCCGAGCATGATTCGCCGCTTCACTTCGGCGCCGAATCCCGCCGTGCGGGTTGCCTCGTTCATGGCGGCCACGTCGTCGCCGTCCACACGCAGGCCGTACCGCACACCGTCGTAGCGAGCAAGATTGCTCGACGCCTCGGCCGGGGCGATCAAGTAATACGCACTCAACCCGAGTCGCAGCTCGGGAATCGACAACTCGATCACCGTGGCCCCCGCGTCGGCCAGCACGGAACTAGCGCGTTCCACCGCCGCCACGATCGCTGAGTCGGCCCCATCGAGCAGCTCGCGCACCAGGCCGACGCGACGACCCCCGACACCGTCGTCAAGGTGCGCGAGGAGGTTGGGGGCGGGCTCGGGCAGCGACGTCGAGTCCATGGGATCGTGCCCGGCAATCACCTCGAGCAACAGGGCGGCGTCCGCGACATCGACCGCGAAGGGACCGATCTGGTCGAGCGAACTCGCGAAGGCGATGAGGCCGTAGCGCGACACCATGCCGTACGTGGGCTTGACCCCGACGATGCCGCACAGCGCGGCGGGCTGGCGAATCGACCCCCCCGTATCGCTGCCGAGGGCGAGCGGTGTCATGCCGGCGGCCACCGAGGCGGCCGAACCACCCGAGGATCCGCCGGGCACTCGCGATGGATCAAGCGGATTGCGCGTAGGCCCAAACGCTGACGTCTCGGTCGACGATCCCATCGCGAATTCGTCGAGATTAGTCTTGCCGACCGGCACCGCGCCAGCGGCGACGATCCGATCGATCACCGTGGCGGTGTAGGGCGGACGCCAACCGTCGAGGATCCTCGACGAACACGTCGTCGGCACGCCAAACTGGCAGAGGTTGTCCTTCAGGGCCACGGGCACCCCGGCGAGACGTCCCGGATCCTCGCCACGCCCTACGCGCTCGTCAACCAACTCGGCGGCGGCTCGCGCGCCGCGCTCGTCGATGTGCAAGAACACGTTCAGGTCGCCGTTGCGCTCGTCGATGGCGCGCAGCGAGTCATCCAGGATCGACTGCGCCGTTCGCTCACCCTGACGAACCCGGTTGGCAATATCGATAGCGCTCACGGAGCGTCGCCCATGATGCGCGGCACGGCAAAGCGACCGTCCTGTGCGTCCGGCGCCATGGCCAGGACCACGTCGTGATCGAGACTGGGCCGCACGACGTCGTCTCGCACCACATTGACCAGTCCGAACGGATGGGCCGTTGGCTCTACACCGGCGAGATCGAGGCTCCTCATGTCGGCCGCGTGGTCGAGGACCTGGGCGAGCTGACCAGTAAAGAGGTCCAGCTCCGACTCGGTCAAGTGCAAGCGGGCGAGCCTCGCCACGTGGGCCACGTCGGCGCGGGTGAGTCCGCTCACGATCCAACCGCCCGGTGGATGAAGTCGCGCGTCAGCGACTCGACGAGCGCGCGATCATTATCGATGGTCGCGACGTGATAGGAGTCGTCGAGCCAGACCCGCTCGATTGGACCACTCACCCGCGCCACCAGGTCGTCGCCGTTATCCGGCGTCACCACGTGGTCTTCGCGACTCGATAACAGCAGGCTTGGCGCGGTGATCAGTTCGAGAGACCCGTAGAGCTCCTCGACGCCGTCAAAGAGGCTCTTGGCGCACGTGAGAGGCGTCGCGGCGTAGGCGAGCTCCTCGACACCCTCGCGCTTTACGTCCGAACCGATCGCGTCAATTGTGGTGACACCAGCGTCGAGGAGCTGCGCGAGTCCCTCGAGCATCTCGGCGGCCGGGGGCTTCACCAACGGATTGATAAAGACGCAGGCCGCGACGTCATCTCGTCGTTGCGCCACGTACGCGCTGAGCCCGCCGCCCATCGACAGCCCGACCACCGCTTGGCGAGCCGTACGTCGTGCGAGATTGTCGTAGGCCGCCAGTGCGGCGCTCGACCAGTCGGCCCACGTGGTCGTCATCATGTCCTCCACCGACGTACCGTGCCCCGGCAGTCTCGGCAGCGAAACCGTGAACCCGTCGGCGGCGAGCGACTCGGCGAGCGGCCGCATAGACGTTGGGTTACCGGTGAATCCGTGCAAAACGAGTACCCCGACGGGCCCCCCGTCGGCTTCGTACGGCTCACAACCGGGCAAGATGGCGGAGGTCATGGAACATAGACTACCGGGCCAACCCACCGGGTCTCGAGGTCGGCCACGCAGTTGAACGGTGGCTTCGCATCAGTCGACGTGGCGCCCCCAGGGGCGCTGGTCTCACGCGAGCAGCGTTGGCAGTTGCGCGGCGAGCTCAGTGACCGACCAGCGGTCGCCCCGCTCCAGCGTCTCGGTCATCGTCCAGTTCTGGAACAGTCGAACGGTGCCCCCCTGGACAAAGAAGACGCGACCCGTCGCGGTGCACGTCTCCATGGCGAGGGTCGCCACGAGCGGCGAAATGTTTGCCGCGTCCCAGACGTCGAAGACCGACTCGTCCGCGGGCTTGACGACGTAGTCGGCGAGGCCCGGCGTCGACTCGGTCATGCGCGTTCGCGCAGCGGGGGCGATGGCGTTGACCCGCACGCCATATCGGCCGAGCTCCTCGGCGATGATAACCGTGAAAGCGGCAATCCCCGCCTTCGCCGCACCGTAGTTGGACTGGCCAACGTTCCCCAAGAGGCCCGACGTCGACGAGGTGTTGATGACCGACGCCGCCACCGGCTGTCCGGACTTGGCACGTTCGCGCCAGTACGTCGCGGCGTGCCGGGTCGGCACGAAATGTCCCTTGAGGTGCACGTTGATGACGGAGTCCCAATCATCTTCGGACAGATTAACGAGCACGCGGTCACGCAGAATGCCCGCGTTGTTCACGAGCACGTGAAGGTCGCCAAAGGCGTCAATCGCGTGCTGCACGAGACGAGCGCCCCCTTCCCAGTCGGCGACGTTGTCGTGATTAGCGACGGCCTCAC
>JAKBCI010000022.1 GCA_021807965.1 Actinomycetes bacterium | reverse complement strand
GGTTCACCACCGTTGAATTCGTCATCACCGCTCACCAACGGCGACGGGGCTTCTTTACCTCAGAAGAACTCCCGCGTGGCATGTCGAGCGTGCCCTACGACATCCCCGGGGACCCCGAGTTCGCGGAGTGCGTGGCTGAGGTCGCCGAGCGGACCGACCAGTGCTGGATCACGGCGATCGATAACGAACATCTCCCCATCACCTACGCCACGACCAACTTCTTGCCCTTCTTGCAGGGCGACGAGTCCTGGGTCTCGGTGAGCGTCTGTCAGACCGGCGAGCCGGCGGACTTCGCGACGGTGGGCCGCGTAATCGCCCGGGCAGTCGCCGCGTGCGATCGACGAGTCGTGCTACTCGCGTCGGGGGCGCTCAGCCACACGTTTCATCCACTGCGTCACCTGCGCGAACACGAGGCTGCCGGCGATGAGCACATCTACTCGGCTCGTGCTCGCGACCTCGACCACCGCGTGATCGCCCAGCTCGAACGGGGTGACCACGCCGGGGTGCTTTCGAACCTCGACGAGTTCTTTACCGTGCGCCCCGAGGGTCGTTTTGCCCACTACCAGATGATGGTCGCGGCTCTCGGCGGTCCCCGATGCGTGGCGCCCGCTCGAGCGTACTCACGCTACGAAAACGCCATCGGCACGGGCCAGGTCCACCTGTGGTTCGATCGGCCAGCCGACGGCTGGACGGGGGCCGCGTGAGCCTGCACGGTCTCCCGTTTCCCCGCACCGCCTCGGGCCAGGCATCCCTGCTGCCACCGGTCCCCTGGCACTACTCGGGCGACCTGCTCACCGTTGAGTACCGGACCGACCCCAGCGCCATCGCCGCCCGCTTGCCCGATGGCGTCAGTCTGGTCGCCGATGACGACGACCCCGGAGCGGTCGCCTTTATCTGGGCCGACTGGCAGAGTTGCGGCGACCGCGGCGACGAGCTGCTCGACCCGGTTCGCGCCCAGTATCGCGAAGCGTTCGTCGTCGTGCGCTGCCGGTACCGTGGTCAGGTCTACAGCCGCTGTCTGTTCATCTGGGTGGACACGGACTTTGCCCTCGTACGCGGTCACCTGCAGGGTTACCCTAAAAAATTGGGGTCGATCCACCAAACGCGTCCGGTAAGCGTCGGGCGGGCCGGTCCCCGCCTCGCCCCAGGCGGACGCTTCGGGATGACCCTCGCCGCGTCGGATCGCCGTCTCGCCCAGGCGACTATCACCCTGCGCGGTCCGAGCGACCACGCCGGTTTTGTCAATCAGCACTCGATGCTGCACCACCGCTGGTTCCCCCGCATCGAGCTCGACGGCCGCGACAGCCTGCACGAGGTCGTGACGATGCGCGGGCGCGACGTCGACCTCGGCCCCGCCTTCGTGGGCGACGCCACGCTCGACGTCTTCGACGCGCCCACCGAGGAGTTGTCCTCACTCGCACCGCGCGAGATCATCGCGGGATACTTTCGAAGCGTGGGCACCACCTTCGCCGGTGGCACGACCCTCGAGGACTGAATCCCCGCTCGTTCCTCGCTCTCAGCGCGACGCGGCGTCCTCGGTTGCGACCAGCTGTCGCGCGGCTCGCGCCTCGTCGACCCGTGAGACGGGCGTGTGCTGCGGGGCCGCGTGCAGCGACTGCGGGTCGGTCGCGGCGCGTTCGGCAATCGACTCCACGGCGCTCGCTAGCGCCTCGAGCGTCTGGGGGCTCTCCGTTTCGGTCGGCTCGAACATCAGGGCCTCGTCAACGATCAACGGGAAGTACACGGTCGGCGCGTGAAAGCCCTCGTCCATGAGCGCCTTGGCGACGTCGAGCGCTCGCACGCCGTACGCGGCCTTCAACTTCGTCGCGCTCAACACGCATTCGTGCATGCACGGGCGGTCGTACGCCGCGGGCAGGATTGCCGCGAGCCGACGGCGCAACCAGTTGGCGTTCAGCACCGCGTGCTGAGCCACCCGTTCGAGGCCGTCGGCGCCGTGTACCTCAATGTACGCGAGCGCCCGCGCGAGCACGAGCGCGTTGCCGTGCCAGCCGTGTACGCGGCCGATCGAGCTCGCTGGCGTGACCCAGTCAAAGCGATCCCCGACGCGCGCGGCCTTGGGTCCGGGGAGAAAGTCCGCGAGCCGCGCCGACACCGCGACCGGACCCGCCCCCGGTCCCCCGCCACCGTGGGGCGTGGCGAACGTCTTGTGCAGGTTCATGTGCACGATGTCAAAGCCCATGTCGCCCGGACGCACGACGCCGACGATCGCGTTCAAGTTGGCGCCGTCGTAGTACAGCAACCCACCAACGTCGTGGACGGCCGTCGCGATGTCCGTGATCTGCTCCTCGAACAGGCCCACCGTATTGGGGTTGGTCAGCATGATGCCCGCCACGTCGGGCCCGAGCGCGGCGCGCAGCGCGTCGAGATCCACCAGGCCCCGATCGTTCGATGCGACGGTCGTGACGTCGTAGCCGCCCAGGGTCACCGACGCCGGATTGGTCCCGTGGGCCGAGTCGGGAATGATGACTCGCTGGCGGTCCTCGCCGCGCGCATCGTGGTACGCGCGCATCAAGAGCAGTCCCGTCAGCTCGCCGGCCGCGCCGGCGGCGGGCTGCAGGGTCGCGGCCGCCATCCCGGTCAGCGCGCAGAGCCGCTCTTCCAGCGTGACCAGCAGTTCGAGCCAACCCTGGGCGAGCGCAGCCGGTGTACCGGGGTGCACCCCCGCGAGTCCGGGGTCCCCAGCAATCGCGTCGGCGAATTTTGGGTTGTACTTCATCGTGCACGAGCCGAGCGGATAGGCACCCAGGTCAACCGAAAACTGGCGGTGGGTCAGCCGCGTAAAGTGACCCACCAGATCGCGCTCGGCCAAGTCCGCGGTAACGATCGTCTCGGGATTGAGGTGCTGCGCGGGCACCATGGACGACAAGGGCCGCGGCTCGATGCCCGTCGTGCGAAACTGGGCCGCCGATCGACCGCGCACCGAGAGCTCGAACATCGTGGGTTCGACCTCGTGACCCATGAGCGGGATTGACGCAGCCCGCCCGCCCGGTTGCGCGCTGGTCATCACCGCACCGCCTTTCGCATTGCCTCGACGTACCGGTGCAACTCCTCAGCCGTTCGTCGTTCGGTCACCGCGACGAGCAGCACCCGCGACGTATCGCCCGCCACCGACGGGTCATCACCTCCGGTCAGCGACGACACCGCGAGCCCCGCCAGCACGCCGTCCTCGGCCATGGCCGCGATAACCTCGTCGGCTCGGCGAGGCAAGCGAACCGCGAACTCGCGTAGGAAGGGCGCCGCGCAGAGTAACTGAACGCCCGACACATCGGCCAGCGCGTCGGCCAGCGCGTGCGCGCCCGACGCGCTGGCCATGCCCACGTGACGCAGGCCATCGGTGCCGAGCCATCCGAGCTGGATCGCTGCGGTGATCGCCATCAGCGTCTGGTTCGTGCAGACGTTCGAGGTCGCCTTCTCGCGGCGGATGTCTTGTTCACGCGCGCGCAGGGTCGTAACGAACGCGCGTCGTCCGTTCGTGTCGAGCGTTTCGCCCACAATGCGACCGGGCAGACGGCGCACGTGCTCGCGAGCCACGGCGAAGAGCCCCAGGTACGGTCCGCCAAAGGACAGCGCGGTGCCGAACGCCTGACCCTCGCCGACGAACACGTCGGCTCCCCACTGGCCGGCGGTGCGAAGCACGCCCGCGGCGACTGGATCGCCGCCCATCACGAAGAGCGCGCCGAGGTCCTTCGCGCGCTCGGCCGCGACGTCCATCGCTTCGAGCACGCCCAAGTAGTTGGGGTACGACACGACCACGGCCGCCGCTTCGTCGACGTCTATCGCCGACCAATCCGTCAGGCCGTCGACGAGCGGGACCTCCACCACGCGGTGACCGGTGCCTCGCGCGAACGTGCGCACGACCGCGCGCCAGTGAGGGTGCACGCCCGACGAGATCACCATCGTCGAGCGGCCCGTCGCGGCGGCGGCGAGATTTAGCCCCTCGACGAGCGCCGTCGCACCGTCGTAGAGCGACGCGTTGGCGATGGGCAGTCCACTGAGCCGGGACACCATCGTCTGGTACTCAAAGAGCGCCTGCAGTACGCCCTGGGCCACCTCAGGCTGGTACGGCGTGTACGCCGTCACGAACTCCGACCGCGACGCGAGCGATCGCACCACGGCCGGCACCTCGTGGTCGTACGCGCCGCCGCCGGCGAAGCACACCAGCGAGCCCGCCGCGCGGTTGGCGAGGCTGTAGCGAGCGAACGTCGCGGCCACGTCGGGTTCACTGCGACCCGCGGGTAGCGCGGAGCCGCTCGCTAGGCGCACCGCCGCTGGAATGTGCGCGAAAAGTTCGTCGAGCGACGCCAGACCGAGGAAGGCGAGCATGGACGAGACTTCGTCCGGGGTGTGGGCGAGGTAGTCGGCCACGTTACGACGCCTTTCGAACGAAGGGGAGCGAGACGACGCGCCCCGCAAGGTCACGGCCTCGCAACTGGACCCGCACGACGGTATCGGCAGCGAGCACCTGGCTCAGCAGGCCCATCCCGATGCCGCGCTCCAGCACCGGCGAGTAGTTGCCCGACGACAACGTCCCGACGGCCTCCCCCGCCGCGATGACGACGGCACCATCACGAAGGGGTTGACGTCCATCAGCGAGAACACCGGTGAGACGGCGACGAGGGCCGCGGCGCCGTTCCTCGTCGACCGCGGCGCGGCCCCGAAAATCAGGCTTGTCCCAACCGAGAACCCACCCCAGGCCGGCTTCGAGCGTGGTCGAGGTACGCGACAGCTCGTGACCGTAGAGCGGTAGTGCCGCTTCGAGCCGCAGGGTATCGCGCGCGCCCAGACCCGCGGGGGCCACTCCCGCAGCAATGAGCTCGGCGAGCAAGTCGGCCGCGGCCTCATTGGGCACGCTCAGCTCCACACCGGCCTCTCCGGTGTACCCGGTGCCCGCCACTCGCACCTCGACACCTCGATAGTCGAACCGTTCCACGCGAAATCGTCCGACCTCGGCGAAACGATGGTCGACGCGACCAACCTTCGCACGAGCCTGGGGCCCCTGAACGGCGAGCACGCAACGTTCAGCGGTCACGTCACGGCCCGGTAGGGCTCCGGTCACACCAGCGGTGTTCGACGCGTTGGGCATGACGTCGAATTCCTGCTCACCAACCCACCACACGATGATGTCGTCGATGACAAAGCCGTCGTCGTCGAGCAGGTGCGTGTACTGAGCTCGACCCGGACCGATCTTTCGCAGGTCGTTCGTGAGCGTCGCCTGAATGGCGTCGTACATCTCGGGACCATCGCAGCGCACCGTGCCGAGGTGGCTCACGTCAAACACGACGGCGTCGCGTCGACACGTGAGATGTTCGCTGATCGTCCCCGAGCCGTAGTGCAGGGGCATCGCCCATCCGCCGAACGGTACGATCTTCGCTCCCAGCTCCACGTGCGCGTCGTACAAGAAGGGGCGCCGGTCAGTCACGAGTGCAACTCTACGCCGCGAGATCGCGAAGCGTCCCGAGATCGTGACGCTCGAGAAGCCGCACGAAGTCCCGCTGGTAGACCACCGCAATAGGTAGTTCTGGGTAGAGGACTCGAAAGGCGCGAACCTTCTGGTTCTTCTTGGTTACGAGCCGCTGCTCGGAGACGGTGAGCTCGACGAAGAGACTCAGGTCCGGGAGGTAGAAGTCCGGGCGAAAGCCCCTCGTCGGGCGGCCACGCTCGTCCCACGCCAGGGCAAACTCGACGGGCTCGTAGCGCCACGCGATCCCGTAGAGCGACAGCACGTTGGCAAACAGGCGCTCACTGGGGTGGGCGAACGAGTCACTCGCCGCGGCCATGGCGCACGGATGGCGACGCCGGTTGTCTCCACCGGATCGGTTGGACGTCACGCCGAGCGGGTCTCCCTCTCCGACGTCGGCTGCCGCACGTGATCGATCGAGGTGGTCAGTTCGGCGACCACCCCACCCAGCGGCACGATGTTGAACACGCCCTGCCCACCGCGCAGCAGATCGACGAGGTCACCGTCACTGTGGGCCAGCACTGAGCCGGACTCGGACAGGACGAGACTGGCCGACGCGAGGTCGACCCCGAGCGAGCCACGCAAGCACTCGACGGCCTGGCGCGCCTTGGCGAGCGCGACGCCCGCGTCCAGCAGCGACTTGATCACCTTAACTTCCAAGACGTCGGCGTAACTGTAGGCCCGCTTGGACCCGCTGCCCGACGCCGGCGTGATGGACGGCGTCACCAGACCCGTGCGCGACCAGTAGTCGAGTTGGCGATAGGTGATCCCGGTGACGCGACACACCATTGGTCCGCTGAAACCCATCGTCTGCACCGTCGTCATCGTGCCTCCCGACCGAGGTGCCCCAAAGCGGGGACTACACGATTGTAGTTTCTCTCAGCCCACGAAGAGGTCCGGGCGGCCCAAATTCGTGGTCGAAGCCTCGGCGTGCACACGCGGCGGTATCCGGCCGGCTTGACTGGCGGCCCGGCCGGCCCCGACCGCGTCGCGAATGGCCGCCGCCATCAGCACAGGATCCAGGGCTCGATTGATCGCGGACGCCGCCAACACGCCGTCACAGCCCAACTCCATGGCTAGCGCCGCGTCCGACGCCGTCCCGATCCCGGCGTCGAGCAGCACGGGAACGCGTACCCGCTCAGCGAGCAGGGCGATCGCGTGTGGATTACGGATGCCCAGACCCGAACCAATCGGCGAGCCGAGCGGCATGACCGCTACGCAGCCAGCCTGCTCAAGGCGCATCGCCACGATGAGATCATCGGACGTGTAGGCCCACACTTCGAAGCCGCGCGCGACCAGCATCTCGGCCGCCCGCAAGGTTTCGACTACGTCGGGCAAGAGCGTCACGTCGTCACCGATGACCTCCAGCTTGACGACGTTGGTCTCGAATGCTTCGCGCGCTAGTTCGGCAATGCGAACCGCCTCGTCGGCGCTGTAGCAGCCGGCGGTGTTGGGCAGCAGCGTCATGCGCAGTCGCGCCAGCAACTCGTAGAGCGACCCCTTGACGGTGGGGTCCACCCGCCGCAACGCCACCGTGGCGATCGACGCACCCGAAGCCACTATCGACGCCTCGAGCAGTTCCAGCGATCGGAAACCACCAGTGCCGACGATCAGGCGCGACGGCGAGCGAACCGAGCCAACGTCGAAGATCTCCTCCACCGGTCCATCGTACCCAGACCGACAACCGGCTCACTAGGGTTGAAGAGTGGAACCTATCTGCGCGCTGAGCATCGCGGGCTCGGATTCCGGGGGCGGCGCCGGCCTGCAGGCCGACCTGCGCACTTTCAGCGCCTTCGCGGTGCACGCCACCTGCGCCGTCACGGCGGTCACGGCGCAGAACACGCTCGGTGTCGACGCCATCACCAACCTCGAGCCAGCCGCGGTCGTCGCCCAGGTGGACGCGGTGCTCGCTGATTTCGACGTCCGAGCCGCGAAGACCGGCATGCTGGCCCAGGCGTCCACCGTCGTGGCGGTAGCCGAACTCGCGCGCAGCGGCCGCTTCGCCAACCTCGTCGTTGACCCCGTCCTCGTCTCCTCAACCGGCCACGCCCTGCTCGACGCCGGAGGCGTCGAGGCCTATCGCGACGCGCTGGTGCCCCAGGCCGATCTGATCACGCCCAACTTGCCCGAGGCGGCCGTACTCGCGGGAATCGACGTACGCGACATCAAATCCCACGACGACATGCTCGAGCTGGCCCGACGGCTGCTACGCCTCGGTCCGCGCTCGGTACTCGTAAAGGGCGGCCATCTCGCCGTGTCGACGATCACCGAACACCGAGCTCCGGACCTGCTGCTCGGCGCCGACGGTCTGTTCGTCTTTGACGCCGAGCGCGTCGACACGACCAACGACCACGGGACCGGCTGCTCGCTCTCCGCGGCCATCACCGCGGGCCTCGCCTACGGCCGTGCCCTGCCGGACTCGGTGCGAGACGCGAAATCCTTCGTGCTCGCGGCACTCACCAGCGCCGCGCCGTGGCGCCTCGGCGGTGGTCACGGGCCCATCGATCACTTCGGGTGGAACGGGTGAACGACGCCGCGAAGCCGCCTCTGACCACGACGACCAGCATCTGGCCAGCCGCCGCCGTCGTCGGCATCGGGCTCGTGACGCTCGTCGTCTTCATGCTCATCAACCTCGTCGCCAATCCCACCGTCACGACGCCGACGACCGTGCCCATCGTCGTAGGCGGTCTCGCGACGGCCAAGTCCAACGCTGCCGTCGCGGGATGCCAGCAACCCGGCACCCCGCCGAGCAACATCAGCGGTGCTTTGTTCGTGCCAGTCGGGACGAAACCGGTTTCCGCCACCGTGCACGCGAACGGGGGCGCCGGTGACTACGACTGCTACCGGGACCTCGTCACGTCGACGTCGGCGGGATCCCTGCTCGGTTACTACCGGACGCATCTCGAGGCGTTGGGTTGGAACCTCTTCTCCTCGGGCGCCACGTCGGGCCAACCCCAACTGCTCTTCCAGAAGGCGGGTTCGGATACCTTCTATTGGGTGGTCGGAATAACCGTCCAGCGCTCAACCCGACGCGTTATCCACTGGTCCTATCGCATCTACCAGAACTCCTCGACCCTCTAGGGCATCGGGTTCAGCGGGCACGGGCGTTCGACAGGCCCACGACCACACGGCAAGGTTGATCGGATAGATCACGTAGCCCACGCGGGTCGCCGACGCGGCAAGAATAGCGACGCTGAAGGCGACACTCAGCCACGTCAGCAAGCGAGACAGCGAGAGTGGCCACCGTCGCCGCAACAGCCGCCACGAGACGTAGCCGAGAACCACTAGCGAAAGGGGCTCCAGGAGGTGGCCCGCCGGTGGCCACCACGTCGTCAAGACGTGGCCCGGCAGTGGCGACGCCGCCGGCGACTGCACGCCGGCCAACCCGAGCGGGAAGGCGAAGACGTTCGTCATGAATGCCCAGGGCGCCTTCGCGAGGAACGGCGCGATCGTCACGACGACGATCGCGGCGATAACCATCGCCACGCTGCGCCACGTGGAACGACCCTTCTCGTCGCGACTGACGAGCAGCGCGCCGACGGCCACCGGCCAGGCCGTGAGCTTCATCGCGGCGGCGAGCCCCAGGCTCACCCCGGTGAGGTAGCGCGACCGACGCTGCAGTCCGACCACCGCCAGCAACAGCAGCGCCAGGATCGGCATGTCGTCGCCGCCCGTCGCTAGAAACAGCGCGCCCGAGGGCAGCGCCACGAGGACCTGGGCGACGCGCAACTTTGCCGAGCGCGACGCGCGCATCAGCCCGAGCGCCAGCCCCGTGACCAGCATCGTCATCAGTGACATCACGATGCGCGCGTCGGTCAGTCCGAGGCCCTGATGCGACTCGGCCGACGGTAGGCCAAAAACGCTCATCAACGGAAAGTAGGGAAAGAACGACTCGTAGGCGGGCAGACCGGGCACCTCGTTCACCAGGTGCCCGTCGTGCAGATAGGCGCGGTACGGATCTTGCCCCTTGGCCACGTATCCCGCCGAGCGCTCGATCACCGAGACCTCGGGCTGGGCGAAGCCCACCCCGTGGTCGCGCTGGCGCAATCGCGCCTCGAGGCCGAGCGGAACCGCGACGGCGCCGAGGATGACGAGCACGAGCAGGACGAGGCGTACGACCGTCGGACGAACCCACGCGCGGCGGCTGGCCACCAGGGCCACGATGGCGAGCGCCCCGTACGGGGCCGCGGCGAGGTAGCCCCAGTGCCACTGGGCCGCTTGACTCGACGTCGCCGCCAGGGTCAGCGCAAACAGTGACGACACGCCGTAGAGCCAGCCGTCGCGGGCGAGTTCCGGACGCGCGACCCACCACGAGACGAGACGGGTGCGCACGCTCAGTTGACGTGCTGACACGGACCCCACTCTACCGGCGAAACCGTCTCAACCCGGTTCTGACGCGCGCCGGCGCACCGGCTGCAGCGTGACCGGCGGGACCGGTCCCTCGAGGAAGCGACGGATCAGGGCCGTGACTTCGCCGGGGTACTCTTTCAGCACCGCGTGCGACGCGCCCGCCACCACGGCGAGCTGGGCGTCGCGTATCGCCCCGTAGAGCTCGACCGTGTGCTCGAGTCGCGTGGTGTCGTCATCGCCGCTCACGAGCAAGGTTGGCACCCTAAGGTCGGCGAGCTCGTCGAGCGAGATGTTCGGCTCACTCGCGAAGAGCCGTTGCGCCTTGGCGGCGACGACTCGGGCGTGCGCGGCGCCGTCGGGTGAGGAGGCGCCAAAGTCGGCGGCCCACGCGTCGAACCCGGGCCCGTCGAGGGCCATGGGCTCGAGGGCCACTAAGCCGGCGGGGTTGGCGTTGGCACCCACCGCCACCAGACGACGAATCAGGTCCGGGCGGCGCAGCGCCACGAGCAACCCGACAATGGCACCGTCGCTGTGACCCACCACGTGCGCGGCGCGGCCCAGCCATTCGAGGAACGCCACCGTCTCGTCGGCCATGTCGTCGTAGTGGAACGGTTGGTCGGTGTCGGCCGTGCGGCCGTGGCCGCGCCGATCGAACGCGGAGACTCGGTACGAGCTCGCGAGTCGGCGCCCGACGCTTCGACGCAGGCTGGCGCTGCTGCTGAGACCGCCGTGCAGCAGCACCACGTCGTCACCACGCGTGCGGCCAACGGTCACCCACGTCGGGTGGCCCCGTAGCAGCACCGTCGTCACGGACGTAGCGTAGACCTAGCCTGGACACGTGCAAGCCTTCACCATCACCGCCCTCGACGACCGTATCGCCCTCGAAGTTCGCGAACACGAGCCCGCCCCCGTCGAACCAGACGACGTCCTCGTGAACGTCGACTTCAGCGGCCTCAACTACAAGGACGCGCTGGTCGCCGAGGCTCGCAGCCGGGTGCGGCGAGTACCGTCACTGGTTGGCGGCGTGGACGCCGCCGGCGTCGTGGCGTCCGCCGGTTCAGACTTGCCGACCGGCACCCGTGTCGCGGTCCACGGCGGGGACCTCGGGGTCGCTCGCGACGGTGGCTTCGCTACCGCGATCTATGCGCCACGTCGCTATCTGACGCCCCTGCCCGACGGGCTCTCGACGCGCGACGCCATGGTCGTCGGCACCGCCGGCGTCTCGGCGATGGCGAGTATCCTCGCGCTCGAGGACCACGGACTCGATCCCGACGGCGAGGTTCTCGTCACCGGCGCGACCGGCGGCGTTGGCTCCCTCGCCGTCACGTTCCTCGCCGCTCGCGGCTACCGCGTCGTCGCGTCGACGGGGTCCGGCGACCAGGCCGGCTGGCTGACCCAACGCGGCGCAGCACGCGTCATCGGACGCGACGACATCGGCGATCGTGAGGATCGCGTTCTCGGCTCGCCGCGCTGGGCGGGCGCGGTTGACTGCGTTGGCGGCCCCACCCTCGCCCAGGTGCTTCGCACCTTGCGATACGGTGCGGCAGTCGCCGCGAGTGGCCTGGTTGCCAGCGCCGAACTCGTGACCACGGTCTATCCCTTCATCACCCGAAGCGTGGCGTTGCTCGGCGTTGACGTCGTCGACGCCCCACCCGCACAACGCGAACGAGTATGGCGGGCCATTGGCGACTGCGCTACGTCGGACCTGCTCGAACCCTTGGTCGACTCGGTGATCGGCTTGGGGGGACTCGCCTCGGCAATCGAGCGACTGCGCCACGGCAAAACGCGCGGCCGGGTCCTGGTGGACCCGGCCGCGACTTAGTGCTCTGCCCTTACTCGTCAGCGACGATGGATCCGACTCGTTCGCCGATGCTCGGATCGCGGTTCACCAGAGCCGCCGCGTAGATCACGGCGAGCACCACGACGCCGAGCGCCATGTACGGATACCAGTTATACGGCGTCGGCTGACCTGGCTTGGCCAAGTAGTACAGCGGCACGAGGATCGTGATCAGCCCGAGGATCGGCAACACGGCGTGGCGGAAGGCGTTGAAGAGATCCGGGTGGTGCTTCTTGTAGTAGAACGGCAGCGCCAGGTTGCTCAATCCGTAGACCAGCAGCACCAGGATCGTGCCAAACGTCGAGGACTCCGCGAAGAAGTTGACCGCGTTCATCCCGGCCGAGGCGCCGTGGCCACCCATGATGTGGCCGAGGCCCCACACCGCGATGATCAGGAGCGTCCCGCCAAGAAAGAACAGCAGTGAATTGACGGGCGTGCGCCGCTTGGCGTTCACCTTGCCGATGAAGCCGGGCAGCAGTCCCTCGCGCCCGGCGTTGAAGATGAGTCGGGCCTGGGAGTTCGTGCCGGCGATCAACGCACCCAGCGTCGACGTCATGCCCGCGAGGAACGCGAAGAAGGCGGCCGCACCCACCACGCCCTTG
>JAKBCI010000021.1 GCA_021807965.1 Actinomycetes bacterium | reverse complement strand
GACCACCCCATCGGCAGCGGCAGCGCCGTGCCGGCGCGGTCCGTTGACCGGGGCGCGACCCACGTGGACCTGGCGATCAAGTGCGGAGCCCTACGGCGGCGCCGAGATCAACGTCGGGCGAATCATGCGCGGGGACTTCTCGTCGGACCGTGACGAGCTGGTGATTTCGACCAAGGCTGGCTAAGGCGTATGGCCCATCTCCTACGGTGACCGAAGACTCGCACACGTAGCTCCTAGCGAGCCTCGTTCAGAGCCTGCGGCGTCTCGGGCTTGATTACGTCGGCGTCGACTACCACCACCGCGTCGACGCGACGAGCTCGATTGACGAGACCATGGGGCGTTCCACCACGCGGGGCGCAGTGGCAAGGCCCGCTGCGTCGGCATCTCCTCGTACTCAAACGAGCCAACGAGCGAGGCCATCACGAGTTGAGCCACCATGATGTCAACCTGGTGACTACTTCGCGAGACGTCTGGAGTTGTCGTCATCCGCTACGTATGCATCGGCCTCTCGCAACTAGACATCTTTAGCCCGATCCGCGGACCGTGTCGTCACTACCGGCAGCCAAACGCGCGTTCCGAGTCGTAACGTCGACTGTCCGCTGCGGCAAGCGGAGCACATCAACGATGAAGAATGCCGTTCGATCGAGAACCGATCGTTCGTTTGGAGACCTGACTTCACGAGTGCGGTCGCGAGTGAATGGTGTCACAGAGATACGTCGAACGAGATCACCTCATCATATGAGGCTGGTGCCAACCACGCGGCTGTCTGAACGCCGTTTGACTCATGAACTTTCCCATCACCCTAAGCACACGTACGGCGAACTATCGTGTCCTGAGCCCATGAATCAGTGATCACCATTAGGGTAACGGAGGCGCACTTGAAACTCGACGCTCACGACGCCGACGCTGCAGCCCAACCGCATCCAACACGACGACGCCAGTCAATTAACGAACTTGTCCGTCCCATCGTTGATCCTCAGAATTTCGGCTTTATCGCGTTGCTCGTTGCGTACGTACTTTGGTTCGTGCACCAAGCATTCGCCATCTATAACGCGTACGGCTCACCGCCGTTTGACATGGCAATTTTCGACCAAGGACTTTGGCTTACGTCGCACTTTCAAACACCTTTTGTCACCGTCATTGGTCGCAATTTGTTTGGAGACCACACTTCATTTATTCTCGGCCTCATCGTGCCCATCTATCGCTTATTTCCAGAACCTCAGGGCATTTTGGTCGTTGAAACAATGCTTCTTGCTAGTGCTGCGATTCCCGTCTACGTGTTGGCGAGAAAGCTGTTGAAGAGTGCGGCCATGGCAACGGCACTAGCTGCGGTGCTGCTGTTCAATCCGATTCTCCAGCGAGGCAACCTAGACCAGTTTCACCCCGAAGCGTTTCAGGTCCTTTTTATCGCAGTCGCCATCTATGCCGCGCACGAGCGCAAGTACCGGGTGCTTCTCGTCATGGTCGTCTTGTCGCTGCTGGTCAAAGAAGACGCCGGTGCCTTGATTGTTCCTCTTGGCATCTGGGTTAGCATTCGTCGTGACCGCCGCGTAGGGATGACGGTCGTCGTGCTGGGCATTATCTGGTCGATCGCCGCCAACTTCTTCATTATTCCGGCCCTTCTGGGTGGCGCAACGATTTATACGCGACGGATACCCTTTGGCGGCGCTACTGAACTACTCGGCGTAATATTCCATCGACCAACCGTGGTCATCAAGTACTTCCTGTCTGGTGGACGACCGTTCTACCTGTGGCAACTCGGAGCGATGACTGCCTTTATCGCCTTGCTAGCCCCAGACATCGTCGCCATAGGCGCGCTTGTCATCGGTGAGAACCTGCTGAGCACAGATTTGCTGATGCACAACATCATCTTTCAATACACGTTGCCGCTTAGTGCGGTGCTCGCCATGGCGGTCGTCATCGCCATCGCCCGGCAGAAGCGGCGTCGCGACCAGTGGTTGCTCACTGGCGAGGTATTGGCGGCAACGTTACTCACGTGTGCGATCTGGGGGGCGGCACCGTTTTCCCAGTTGACGACGGCATCGCCGTGGGTGACGCCAAGCGGCGTTCGCGCGCTGAACCATCTCGAGCAGTCTCTCCCACCTAACGCCGTGGTTTCAGCTTGGTACCCAATCGTCGCACACGTCGATCACCGAACGCAGGTCTACATGTGGCCAAATCCCTTCGCCCAGTACTACTGGGGATTCCAGAACCACAGTGGCCGGCGGTTGCCAGTGGCCCGAAACGTCCAATATCTGCTCCTACCTATCAAGTTGAGCAGCGATGACTTTCCCGGTCTCTTCATGAAGCTCAAACCGGACTTTACCTTGATTCACCACTCTGGTGGTTACGGTATATACGAACGCAAAGCAATACCGACGGGAGTATCACGACGCTTCCGTGATGTCGCGCTTTCCCGCGTCACCGATACACCTGTCAAGATGTCGTCGGCAACATAATGACGGCTCTACGGCCTTCAGGCGTACACTCCTAATCGCGATGACGTTTTCTTGTTGGTCACCTTGAAACGCGGTACACCTTCCATTCGGTCACGTCAAGTCGGCCACCGCTCATCCCCGTTCCGAACTTTGCTGTTACGCATCGAGTCACTACCCACCAGCTGGTTCTTCCTCGCGACGAGTCTCATCTACTTCGCCATTACACTAGCTACCTATTGGCCTTATTGGCCAGGAGACTCACGACTCATGGTGGGCTGCGCCTGTGGCGACCCAGCACAGCAATCATGGTTTCTTGGCTTCGTTCCCTGGGCGATATCTCACGGCCACAATCCCTTTTTTACAAACTACGTTGACTTCCCCCGCGGAATCAATCTTGCGGCCAGCACTTTCATGCCCTTGTTGGGAGTCATTTTCTATCCCCTGACGATTTTCCTCGGCGCCACTTCGACATACAGCTTCTTGATGTGGCTGGCATTCCCCCTGTCGGCCATAAGCGCGGGTTTCGTTGCCCGACAATTAACTAAGTCCAACATCGGCTCCGGTATTGCTGGTCTTCTTTATGGTTTTTCGCCCTATGAGTTCCATGAAGCATTTGGACACCTTAATCTGTTATTCGTTCCACTCCCACCGCTAATTATCTACGTTTCCTACAATTTATTGATTCGCCAATCGGGTCGACCAGAGCGTTGGGGGTTGTTACTGGGAGCACTCATTAGTGGACAGTTCTTAATTTCTTCGGAGATTGCTGCTACGACGACCGTAGTGGTTGCGATCGGTGCAACTGTCTGGACATCGGTAAATTGGCGTCTAGTCAATGTCCAACGACTCCAATATATACTCCGTTCTTTATTCTCAGCGTTGGCACTGTCATTCATAATTCTGTGCGTTCCAATTTGGTATCAACTCTTTGGTCGTGAGCGTATTATTGCACCGGCGCAAGGGGGTATTGGAAATCCTTATCGAACCAATCTTTGGGGCGCTGTATATCCAACTAGTCAAACGCTATTCGGTCCGACATCATTGAAGACGGTGGCAGATCACTTTACTAATGGTGATGTATCAGAAAACGGTTCCTATCTTGGCATTCCTCTGATTGCTACCTTCATCGCCTTCGGCGCATATTATTTCAGGTCCGGTTGGGTGAGGTTAGTAGGTTTTCTGGCGGTAACGTGCTGGATTTTGTCTCTCGGACCTTGGCTCGCTGTCGGTCTACACACGACCTCACTGCGGCTCCCATTTTGGTTTCTTACACAGTTACCTTTACTCAATAATATTTTACCGAATAGATTGTCATTATATGTGATGTTTTTCGTATCGTTGACCTTAGCTATAGGTCTAGGAAACGTGGTGGAAGATTATTTACAAAACCACGGCGGCGGCAATGCACCATCTCGTTATTCTAGATTGGTCGCGTGTTGTTTTGGACTGCTAGTTCTTGCTTCAATTGTGTCATTATTTCCCGTACTTCCAATACCGACGCAAAGTACGATCCAAACGGTACCTAAGTTTTTCAGTTCAGCTTCCGCTGGCGATATCAGCGACGGCTCAGTGCTGCTTACGTACCCCTACATTTATCCGAACGATGACCAGGCTCTTCTGTGGCAACTTTCGTCCGGTTTCAAATGGAGAGTGATGGGGGGTTACTTCGTCGTTCCTTTTCCCAAGTCAGGAAGTGTTTATGACGGTCCCTGGCCTACGCCTCCTCAACAAGTCACGAATTATCTCGTTTACTGGGAATTTCGCGACGATCCTCGAATCAAGCGACCGAACGTGCCCGCACCGACCTTGGATCGGGCACTCATTGACGACACACGTTTGTTCGTGCGGCACTACCAGATTGGTGGAGTCGTGGTGTCGTTGTTAGCGCCGAATGCCAACCGCGCGATCGCACTTTTCACCAATGCCTTCGGTCGTCCGCGCAAGCAGGGTGGGGCGGACGTTTGGTTGCACATCGTATGAAGATCGCTTCAACGGACTCTGTACTGATTCACCTTTAATCACATTGGTTAGTCAACGTGGGTCATACTCCCGTATCGCCTATGGCAAAATGCGGATTCTCGATGAATCCAACGTACGAGCCGTCGGGCGTAATGACTGCGCCAACGATTATCCCTTCACCGACGTCGTTGGCGTCCTCTTCGAGTGACGCACCCTCTTCGAGCGCTTGATCGATGGCCGCTCGCACGTCGTCTACGCCCCAGTAGGTGTGTGCGTCACCACCTTCCTCGTCTGGGATCAGGCCGAGCTCGTAACCCGCAACGTCGAAACCGACGTAGAAGGACTCCTTGAAGTACGGCTCGTAGCCGAGAAAGTTCGTCCACCACGTCGTCGACCCCGCGAGGTCGTCGGTGGGATAGATCACGGTGCGAAGTCCAAGGAGGGTGGCCATGGCCGAATGGTACCGCCGTCGGGTATGGCGATGACGTGTTTCGCGCGATACGGTGCAAGAAACTTCACGGTCACTTGAACACGGAGGTACGCGTGGGAATATCGCTGAGTACGTGGGGCGCGATCACCTTATTCGTTTCCGACTTGGAACGTTCTCGTGAGTTCTACGGCCGAGCCTTCGGTCTGCCGGTGATCTACGAGGACGAGAACTCCGCCGTCTTCCAATTCGACGGACCACTGCTCAACTTGCTTCGCGAGACAGCCGCCGACGTGTTGGCTGCGCCGGTGGCGCTCGGCGTCGTCGGGGGACCGCGCTGTCAGTACACGATATTCGTCACCGACGTCGACCAGAGTTGTCAAACGCTCGCGTCTCGGGGCGTGACGCTCAACAACGGTCCCCTCGACCGACCCTGGGGCATGCGCACGGCTACGTTCCTTGATCCCGACGGCACCCTTTGGGAGATCGCCCAAGAGCTCGAATCCGATGACGTTGGTTGACGTTACGTCACGGAAGAATGCCAACGAGGGTGGTTGACACCGGCCACCGCGGCGGAGCGCTGACGCTGGGACTACGTTGTCAAGAGGACGCTAAGAATCGAGGTGCCATGGCCACTCGCCACCCCAAGGCTCGTACCGTCGCGCTGCTCGGCCGAACTGGCGTGGGCAAGACGTCACTGCTCGACGCCATGCTCGTCGCCACCGGCGGCCTCGAGCGTCCCGGCCGAGTAGCCGACGGCACGACGGTCTGTGGTACGGATCCTGAAGAGCGTTCCCACCAGTCGTCGCTCGCCCTCGCGATGGCGCCCGTCTGGATCGGGAACGACAAGCTCACCGTGCTCGACACACCCGGCCTCATCGACTTCTACGGCGAGACCGAACGGGCCCTCGACGTCGCCGACGTCGCGGTGCTGGTCGTCAACGCCGCCGACGCGGTGCAGAACGACACGCAGGTACTCTGGCGCATGGCCCGCGAGGCCGGCGTACCCGTCGTCGTGTTCGTGAACGCGCTCGACGCGGAACGAGCCAATTTCGAGACGACGCTGCACGCGCTCGAACAGATGGTCGGTCCGAACCTCGCCCCCGTCGAGCTGCCGATCGGCGTTGGTCCTGAGTTCACCGGCGTCGTGGACCTACTGACCAACAAGGCCCTTAGCTACACCAACGCCGGTGTCGAGCGCGGACCGGTTCCCGAGGGCATCGCCGACCTCGAGCAGCGAGTGCGTGCGAGCCTGCTCGAGGCGATCGTGGTGGGCGACGACGAACTGACCGAGCGCTACCTCGAGGGTGACGAGCCCGATCTCGACGAGCTGGAGACGACCCTCGGTCACCTCATGGCCGAGGGTCGCATCGTGCCGGTCGTCCTCGGCTCGGCCATTCGGGGCGTCGGCGTGGACCGGCTGACCTCGCTACTCGACGAGATCGCCGAGAGCAGGCCGATCCCGGCCGTGGAGAACGGCGAGCTCGTTTCTCTCGCGCGCGACCCCGACGCCGATGTCGTCCTGCGCGCCTTCAAGGTGATCGTTGACCCCTACGTCGGCCGGATCGTCGTGTTCGAGGTGGTCTCGGGAACCGTCAGCGGCGACGTGACCCTCACCAACACTCGAACCCAGACCGACGAACGAGTACACGGCATCGGCTACCTCGTTGGTACCAAAGTCACGCCGACCGACCGCGCAGTAGTGGGCGACGTCATCGCCGTCGCGAAGCTGAATCACGTGCTGGTCGGCGACGTGCTCACCCGACGCGGGCGCAACCTGCAGCCCGTACCAGCACCGCCGCGCACGCCAGCCATGTCGGTGGCGGTGCTCGGAGCATCGAGTGACGATGAGAAGATCTCGACCGCACTGCACCGACTCGCCGAAGAAGACACGTCACTCGCCGTACGCCACGACCCGATCTCGAGACACCTCGTCATTGATGTCATGGGCGAGATGCACCTCCAGGTCACCCTCGAGCGCCTGCGGCGTCGCTTCGGGCTCAACCTCACGACCGAGACGCCGCGCGTGCCGCTCTACGAAACGATCGTCGCCCCGGCAACCGTGGAGGGGCGACTGAAGAAGCAGACCGGTGGTCACGGCCAGTACGCCGTCGTGAACGTCACCGTTGAGCCGCTTGACCCGATGTCGACCTTCGAGTTCGTCGACGCCGTGGTGGGAGGCGCCGTGCCGCGCCAGTACATCGGGGCCGTGCGCAACGGCATCGAGCGGGCCATGGCCCACGGTGGACCCAACGGTCAGCCCGTCGTGGGCTTGCGAGCCACGCTCTTTGACGGCAAGGCCCATAGCGTGGACTCCTCGGAAGCGGCCTTTGAGACGGCGGGGTCATTTGCGCTGCGAGCGGCGCTCGAACAGGCGGGCACCGCCGTGCTCGAGCGGATCATGGCGGTCGAGGCATCGGTGCCCGCGGAGTACCTTGGCGACGTGCTGACCGACCTCTCCAGTCGTCGGGGCCGGGTGATCGGAACTACCCAGAACGATGACGGCGACGCCGTGATTGTCGCTCACGTGCCCGAGGCCGAACTCATGCGCTACGGCCTCGACCTGCGTCGGCTCACCGGCGGCCGGGGCCGGGCTCGCGTTGAGCCCCATCACCTCACCGAAGCGCCAAAATCGGTCCTCGCCAAGTAGTCCTTCGCCACGTGGCCCTAGCGGTCCCGAGTCTGCTGACTCCGCGCGATGGTTCGTCGCGACTCCGAGCGAGACGCGGGCAGTCCCTGTACACTCCGCCGTAGTGGCACCGCGCAACGGTCGCGAGTGCCGGGAAGATCCGGAGGCGTCATGATCATGGGAATTGTGCTCGCAATCATCGCCGCGGTCATTGTCCTGCTCGTCATCGCGACGGTCGTCAAGTCAGTGCGCATCGTCCAGCAGGGTTTCGAGGGCGTCGTCACCCGCTTCGGCGAGTTCAAGGACATCAAGAACCCGGGTCTCACCTTCATCTTCCCGTTTATCGAGCAGATGCGCATCGTCGACGTTCGCGAGACCCCGCGCACCGGGGACCGTCAGCAGGTCATCACGCGCGACAACGTCGCCGTGATCGTGAACGCCACCATCTTTAGCCAGGTCGTCGACGTGCGCCTCGCCCTCTTTACCAACTCGGACTACCTCGTGAGCGTCGATAACCTCGCGCGCACCTCGGTGCGCGCGGTCTTTGGCAGCATCACCCTCGACGAGGCCTTCTCCCAGCGCGAGCGCATCGGGTCGATGCTGCAAACCCAGATGGAAGAGGCGACCGACAAGTGGGGCGTGCGTATCAACCGCGTCGAGGTCCTCGAGATCACCCCACCCGATCAGATCCTCCAGGCAATGGCCCTCCAGAAGCAAGCCGACCAGGAAAAACGGGCAAGAATCCTTGAGTCCGAGGGACAACAGCAGTCGGCCGTCAACGTCGCCGACGGCCAGCGGCAGGCGGCGATCAAAGAGGCCGAGGGCGCCCAGCAGTCGGCGATTCTGCGCGCCGAGGGAACGCGCCAGGCGCTGATCCTCGAAGCCGAGGGTCGCGCCCAAGCGATCACCACGGTCTACGCCGCCATAACCCAGCAGGCCCCCAGCCCCGAGCTGATCGCCATCTTGCAGTTGGACACGCTCGCGAAGTTCGCCGCGAGCGAGAACACCAAACTCATCATTCCCGCCGAGAGCTCGGCCCTGCTCGGCGCCGCCCAGGCGATCCGCAGCGTGATGTCCGACGTGGCCTCGGCAACCCCGTCGGTCGGCGCGAGTTAGATTGGCTCGACCCAGAGGGTCGTGCCGTAGGCCTTCTTGACTTTGATCTGCACGCCGGGAACGATGGGCGACGGCCAATCGGTGACCGCGCGCCACGACTCGCCCTTGATCTTCACGCGACCGGGGTGGCCCTCGTCGCCTACCGCGTCTTCCACGAAGCCCGTCATGTTGGCGAGGCTGCTCGGCGCCGGGGCGCTGAGATTGACGACTGGCTTGTGCTCGAATCGGCGCATCACCGCGGGACGGAGCGAGGCGAGGGTCACCGCGGTTACCACGACGAAGACGACCGCCTCCACGGCGAAGGGCACGCTCGCCAGCGCAAGGAAGAAGGCGACGACGGAGCCAACGCCGATGAAGAGCGCAACGAACGCCTGGGTATGAATCTCCGCGAAGATGCACACCAGCAAGATGGCCAACCAGAAGAGTATCGCCATGAGCCGCAGTATACGGCGGGGTCCGTTGAGCGCACCGGCGCCGTTGGCGCTACGTCGAAACACCCGACGGCGTGGCGATTCCAGCCACTCGATGGCCGAGCCCGGTCAGTAACGACGCCCCACGATGGCGCGCAGAACGTCGAGCGCTCGCAACTGCTTCACCCTGGAAATGCTGCTAACTACGTTAGCAGCAACGTCCAGTTGAGAGACTCACTAAACCCGGTCCCAAAGAACTCCAACGTATTCGTACCCGTTGCGGCCCCCGGAGACGAAACCACACTGAAGTTGCACGTAGCACCGGGGTTCAACGTCACGCCCCCGCACGTGTTCACCGTGGTAGCCCAGTCAAACCCGTTCGAAAAGCCAATGAACAAACCGGTGAGCGTAATCGGCGCTGCTCCATCGTTTTCCACAACAAAGTTCTGCGTTTGGCCAACCGTGAGTGACACGGTTGAATTCTGCGGGGGTAACGCACCGAGCGCACCGGGGCACGACGCAGAGACCTGGTAGTTCGGAACAGCCATAAAGAGAGCACCTTGATTCGCACAGGAGATTCCTTCTCCCGCTGGTCCTTGTGGGCCCTGTGGTCCTTGTGCCCCGGTTGGACCCGTCGGGCCCTGTGGTCCTTGTGCTCCACTTGGACCGGCTGGACCTTGTGCCCCAGTGGGACCCGTCGGGCCCTGTGGTCCTTGTGCTCCAGTTGGACCGGCTGGACCTTGTGCCCCAGTTGGACCCGTCGGGCCCTGTGGTCCTTGTGCCCCAGTTGGACCGGCTGGACCTTGTGCTCCGGTCGGACCCACCGGGCCCTGCGGTCCTTGTGCCCCGATTGGTCCGGCTGGTCCTTGTGGACCCTGCGCATTCCACGTAATCGCTTGGAATCCGGCCCGGCAGGAAGGTGACCCATTGATCGTGATTTGGGACACCATCTTCGACGCGAGATTTAGGCACGCACCGTAGGTAGCGTCCGACGTACTACTCGACGCGCCAGCCACCGCAACGTAGCCGCCGACTAGTGCTACCACCGTTACCAGCGCCAACCACGTCTTGCTTGGTCTCATCACGTACCTCCAACATTGACGAACGAGATGAGACCGAACGTATCTCGACAACCCTGCGATCGCCTCACGTCACCTGAGGGGATTCTCACCTCCCTCGTCGTTGGCCGCCTTACCAAACGTTGCGCCGTGATCGTGACGTGTTCACTCGCGACGCCAGAATCTCGGACCTGAGATTCGCACAGGGCGATTCCTTGACAAGGTCTGATCGACGCCGCACTACGTCGTAGCGAACTGGTGCCGCATCGACGCGTCTCGTCACCCTTCATTTGATCTGGAGCACCAACCACGTGCCTAACGCCAACGAACTATGAACGCCAACCAACCACGTCACCGAGTCCGAGCCACGGCCTTACTCGACGTCGCTGCCGCAGTACTTGCACTTGGTCGCCGCGACCGGCAAGTCGGCTGAGAGGCACTTCGGGCACGTCTTCACGGGAGCGGGGGGCTTAGGTGAGGCGAATACCTCGTTCCCGATCCGACGCATGTACGCGCGGTAGGGAACTACCAAGACGAAGTAGATGACGATCATGAAGATGACGAAGTACACGATGGCCGAGATGAAGGCACCAAGGTTGACGAACTGGCCGTTGACCGTCCAGCCGAGGCCCGGCGAGCCCGATGAGCTTCCCTCGAGCGCGCTGACGAGAGGCGTGATGATTGAGTCAGTGAAGGCCTTGATCAGGGTCGAGAACGCCGTCGCGACGACCAAGCCCACCGCGATCACGATCAGGTTCCCCTGCATCAGGAAATTCTTAAAGCCCTTGAGCATCTCCGGCTCCTCTCAATACGCGGCGACCAGCGCCGTTGGCGAGAACGGTAGCGCGTCGTGCCGACGCTGACAACTGGCGTCGCCGGAGCCGATGGGCGCGGCGGCGAACGCACCGCCGCAGCGCGAGCCGATGGCGCCAACCCACAAGGTCGGCGTGAAAGACTCGTAACGTGCCTGACTTCACCCCGTCCTTCACTCACCCGCCAACCGACGGCCCACGACCGAACTACTGGCGGCGCGTGGCGCGCGTCACGATCGCCGTCGCCGTAGGCGGTCTCGTGCTCGCCGCGTGCGGCTCGTCATCAGCCCCCAAGTCGACGGCGGCCGCGACTCCCACCACGCTCAAACACGTGACGATCCATCGCTGTCCACTCACCGACACGCCGGCGCCGGGCAACGTGGTGCCCGAGCGCCCGGCCATCGCCATGAAGGTTGACAACTACTCGCTCGGTCCGGCGCCGGCCGAGGCCCGTCCCCAGAGTGGGCTCGACTACGCCGACGTGATCTTCGAGGAGCAGGTCGAGGGATCTATCACGCGCTACGCCGCCGTCTTCCAGTGCCAAAACGCGCCGGGGCTCGTCGGTCCGATCCGCTCGGCTCGCTGGACTGACGTGCAGATGCTGAGCGAGCTCGGCCACCCCCTCTTGGTCCACGTGGGCGGCATTATCCCGGTGATCCAGACGATCGATGCCTCCTCGCTCGTGAACGTCGACCTCGGCACGCACCCCGCGCTCGAAACCAATCCCCCCGGCCGCTACGCGCCCTACGACACCTACACCACGACCAAGGCGGTCTGGTCAGCCATTCCCGCGCCGGCCACAGCACCGGCCCCGATCTTCAGCTTCTCGGTGAAGCCGCCGCCCGGTCGAGCCGTGAGCCAGGTCCACCTCGACTGGTCCGGTACCTCGGACATCTACTGGCGCTGGAACCCGGCCACGCGCACCTGGCTGCGCTTCTACAACGTGGGATCGACCGCCGCTCCCAACATCCAGCCGGACCTACTCGCCGATGGCGTCCAGAACCAGGCGCAAAACGTCATCATCCAGGACGTCACCATCACCTACGGGCCGTGGGTCGAGAACAGCCAGGGAGGGCTCGAGGCCGAGTCTCACATCATCGATAACCACGGCACGGCCTACGTCCTGCGCAACGGCGAGATGATCACCGGCTCCTGGACGGCCGGGCCGGCCGGCACGCCGACCGTCTTTCTCACCGCGAGCGGCCACCCGCTGACCCTGGCGCCGGGCCGCACGTGGGTCGAGATCTACCCGTCGGGCGCCCCGATGGTCGCCACGCCCGTCGCGACGACACCGGCCGCGGCCGGTTAGCTCGGGGGCTCGGGTGCGACCTCGGGCAGCGAGTCCTGAATGATGTCAAAGGCCCGCAGCGCCCGGATCCGGTCGTGGCGCCGCGCGCGCAGCTTGCGCGGCGACAGCGCCGAGAGCTCCACGTAAGTGCGAAGCAGCGAGCGGTGGATCCGCTCGACGGTCACGAAGGGGTTCGGGTCCTCGGAGATCACCTCGTCGATGAGGCCGAGGTCGAGCTGGTCCTGGGCC
>JAKBCI010000020.1 GCA_021807965.1 Actinomycetes bacterium | reverse complement strand
AGCGCTCGCGCCAGCCACCCGGACACCGGGGGTTGGTGCCCGTCACGTGGCGGAGGTGACCGTAACGCACGCAGGTGATGGTGAACTTCGCGGGGGTGGCGAAGGAGACCGAGGCGCGCGAGACGCTCGAGCCATTGACCGCGACGACGCTGATCCCGAAGGGCTCACCGAGGGCCAAGTTCGTGAACGTGCACGAGGTCGACGGCGTGGTGATGGTGAAGGGTGACGGGTCGTTGAAGCCGTAGAGCAGCGTACAGCGATAGCTCGGCGCGCCGGTCCCGTTCCAACTGGCGCTCACCGACTGCTGGTAGACCGAGTTGACGCGAGCGACCGACGACAGGGCCGTCGCCACCGGTCCATTGAGCCCCGTCCCCCAGGTGTAGAGCTGGCTCACGCCCGGATTGGCGTCCTGATAGGGATACTCGTCCCACAGGTAGAGCGTCGAACCGGCGAAGTAGAGCTCGTCGGGCTCGCTCCAGCCATTAGTCGCTACCGCGGGTGTCGGTGGCAGCACGTACTGTGGCCCTGACGCAGTCACCTCAATGATCGCCGAACTCGTCGAGCCAATGTTGGAACTTCCTTCTTCGACGACGTAGAGATTGCCCGCGTTGTCGACCGCGACGCTCTCAGGCCTGCGGCCACCCGCGCCGACGAGCCCCGGGACTTCACTGATCGGTCCCGTGGGCAGCACCTGCACGATGGTCCACGCGTCGGACGAGAAATCGAAGCCCACGACGTAGATATCACCGTTCGGACCAACCGCGAGGTTGCCGAGGCCGTACGCCGTCGTCGTGGTAATCGCTACCCAACCACCGTTCAGGTACTCAAACACCGAATACTCGCCTGTCGGTGAACCCGAACCTGCGTTGTTATATGTGAAGTCAGTGATGAAGACGTGTCCACTCGGATCCACGGCTATCGAGATCGGCGCTGGACCTCCTTCGATTTCCGAAACCGTGGGGTTGGAGATAATCGTCTCGGTGCCCGATGGTGAAATCGAATAGATCGTTCCGTAATTGGCGATGACGTACACCGTGCCCGTCGCGCTGGCGGCGATCGCTTGCATGTTGGCAAAGGTTGTGCCACTGTCGAGAATGGTGACGGCGCCGGTCGAGGGTGAGTACTTCTCGATGCCCGTCGTCGACGTCGTGGTCGGGCAAACGTGGTAACCGATGTAATTGCCATTTTCGCCGCACGGCAGGGTGTAGACGTTGCCGCTCGCGTCGACGGCGTAACTCGTACCCTCGAAACCATGTCCAACGTAACTATAGGGATCACTGAAGAGAACCGGCGCCAGCGGCACCGTTCCCCACGTACCAGTCGCCGTCGGAAGACCCGTACCCGTAGGCGCCAGTCCCGCCGCGACCGGGCTCGGCCAGCCAATTGCCACGACCGCGAGCGTCACCGCCGCGAGCGCCGGAACCCGAAGCGCCCGTGCACGCACTGACCCTATGACCTGTTGGACGCCCATATCCACCACTCTCTCACCGGACGCGACAACGTCCGTAACCGGCGCTAATCATAGCGCGCGAACCCCGTGCGAGACCGGACCTGGTGCTCGTTCTCGTGATCTCGATGACGGGCTGACAGTCCCCTCCATGGGACCTAGTGAAGCAGCCAGCCCTCAGGATCGGGGCCGCGAGCACGCCCGAGTGCGGCCCCGACCAGGGCCCCACCAGCGAGTGGCGCCGATTCAGCGTTCTCAGATGCCAGTTGCGGCGCCGACGTCTCGGGCCGAGAGGTCACCGGACGTCTGCGTACCCTCCGACGCGTAGTGTTCGCCCATGGCGGGCCCACCACTTCTACGCGTGCCACCCAAGCTCGCGGCGGGCGACCACGTGGCCGTGCTCTCACCCTCGTGGGCCGGTGCGGGTGTCTTTCCCGAAATACACGACCGAGGCGTTCGAGTACTTCGCGATGCGTTGGGTCTCGTGCCGGTGGAGTATCCGTCGACCCGACGGGTGGGGGCAACGCCGCACGAACGCGCCCGTGACCTCAATGCGGCGTTCGCCGACCCGACCATCAAGGCGATCGTGGCGGTGATCGGTGGAACCGACGAAATCACGGTCCTGCCCCATCTCGACGCCGACGTGATCGCATCAAACCCGAAAGCGTTCGTTGGTTACTCAGATAACACCAACCTGCTCAACTACCTCTGGAACCTCGGCGTGGTGAGCTATCACGGCGGCTCGACAATGGTCCATCTCGCCCGGCCCGGTGGCGTGCACGACGTCTTCCTTCGATCCTTGCGCCACGCCCTCTTCGACCACGTTCTCGTCGAGATGGCGCCGCTCGAACGCTTCACCGACCTGCAACCTCGCTGGGAGGAACCGTCGACCCTCGACGAGCCCCTTCCCACGACCAGCGAACGAGGTTGGCACTGGCACAACGCCACGCGGATCGTGAGCGGTCCGACGTGGGGCGGCAACCTCGAGATCGTGCACTGGAACCTCGCCACGAACCGGTGGATCCAACCCACTGACACCTACGCCGGCTGCGTCCTGCTCGTGGAGACCTCCGAGGAGATGCCGAGCGCACTCGAGGTCTACCGCATGCTGCGCAACGCCGGCGAGCGTGGACTGCTCGGCCAGTTTCCCGCGGTGGTCGTCGCCAAGGCCAAGGCCTGGCACCCCAGCGCACCTCTCGACGAACCGGCGCGCCTCGCCTTTCGAGCTGACCAAGAAGCCGCCGTGCTCGACGCGCTGGGTACGTATAACCCGACGGCGATGCTCGTCTATGGGCCGGACTTTGGCCACACCGACCCGCAGTACGTGCTTCCCTACGGTGGTCTCATGACCGTCGACGGCCCGTCGCGTCGCATCACCGTGCAGTACTGAGTTCTGGCCCGTCCCCGGGACTAACGCCGCCCGCGAGGCGTGGACGGGCGCAACCGAGTCTCCGTCCAAGGCGAAGTCCCCGCCGTGACGGTTGCGACCGACCGCGGTCACGACGTGCCACGATCCGACGTAACGAGGTCCGCTGCTGTGGCGTCACGATCAACCGCCACGGCTTGGTCGCCCATCGTGGACGACCAAGCCGTGGGTCGCCCGGGCAGGTCCGATTCGAACGCTGGGCCCGCCACGACCGCACTGGCGCGACCGCGGCTGGCGGGGCGAATCCTGCACACCGGGACCGGTCCCGTCAGGGGCGACGCTCGGATCGAGTCGCGACCGGTCAGCACGCAGCGTCGCACGTCAAATGGAACCGCGCTGAGGCTCCACCGCCGTCATCGTACGAGTGACGCGGCGGTATACTCCGCGCCGCGCCGGCCACCTCGATATGATGTGCGAAGGTTGGTGTGACACTGTTCACGCCGATCGTAGAGGGGGGCCATTGCGCGCGACGTCACGAACCCAGCAACGAGATGAGTTCGCCACGTTTCACCACGTGAGGTAGCCCTCCTCGTCGCGCCAGAACACGTCTGGCGCTAAAGGGGGGAATATGAAGTCTGTTCTGCGTCGCCAGGTCGGCCTAGCCGTGGGTTTGGTCCTGCTCGTCAGTTCACTCGTGGTGCTGCCGACGGCGTCGATGGCGTCGGCCCGATCCGCACACGCGAGCGCGTCAACCTGCGCGGCCACGAGCACCGCGACACCCACGATGAGCGGCAAGATCTCGATGAAGTTCCAAGGGCCGTCGAGTGCTGGCGGGTGCACGGCCTCACTGAAGGGGCAGTGGGCCGCCAATTCGAGCCAGTTCGTCACGGCGTACTCGAATGTCGCGACGGTAGGCCCCGCGGGCAACTGGTCCGCGGCGATTGCGTCGAGCCAACTGCACGGAACGATGTCGGGCGTTGCACCGACGTCGAGCACGACGGGCGGCGGTGCGGGCACGGGGACCGTGGGATCCACCACCGACGTTTCGATCAGCATCGACTGCGTTATCACGTACCCGCCGTTGCGGATAAGTTGCTCGATTCATATCGCTATCTCGTAGCGGTTTCCCACGCTCCACGAGACGCCCCACGACTGGTTGCTCGCGGGGCGTCTCGTCGTCGACGAGTCCACGTTTTGACTGGAAGCGCGTCGGCTCGTTGACCTGATCACGGCAGCGACGGTTGATTCTGTAGGGCTTCGCACCGTACCGAACAGCCCGACGGACCGCACGTTCGCCTGGCGGGTGACAACGCCCCACGTAACTGGGGCGAGGTGTGTACGACTGCGGCACTTCGCCATCATTCAGACTTTCCACGCCCCCCGACCCTGCCGATGGAGTTCATCGACACCGGCTCTGGACCCAGAGCTGCTCGCAACGCCGTCGATGGTCTGACACCGAGGCCCCGATTGAATATGTGTCGCTCATACTATGTCGTCAAATAGTATGTATCTACATAGTATTAGGAAGATATGCGCGGCCCAACGAGAGTGGGGGTGTCGTATGAGAGGTCAGGACCAAGCGGCCCTCGATGCGTTTTTGGACAGTTCCGTTGGCCGTCCACTTCTTGGTCTCGTCTACGGTCGGCGACGCATCGGCAAGTCGACCATGCTCGTCGAACAGGCCGAACGGCGCGGCGGGTTCTACTTTGAGGCAATCCGGGCGGAGACACCCGTGCAGTTGGAGCGACTTGGGACCGCGCTCGGTGCGCACCTCGGAGTCGGGCGACTCGCGCTCGCGAACTGGGAAGAGGCGGTAGATGCCCTGCTGAGACTCGGGGAGCAGTCGGTCGCTCCGGTAATCCTTGACGAGTTCGGACACATCATCGCCGCCGACCCTTCTGTCGAGTCGACTCTCGCCGTTGCGCTGGGGCCTGGTGCCTTGCGTACGTCCACGAGCAGGGCTCGGCTCATCCTGTGCGGATCGGCCATTGCCATGGTGCGCGCACTCACCGAAGGCGAGGCGCCACTGCGTGGGCGTGCGGGCCTCGAGCTGGTCATGCAGCCAGACGACTTCCGGGTAGCGGCGACGCGACTGCCTATCGGCGCTGGGCTCGAAACCGCGGTGCGCGTTTTCGCGGTCATCGGAGGAGTCGTCGGGTACGCCACCGACATGGTCAACTTCGACCTGCCTAGTGGCCGGGCTGACCTCGATCGCTGGATAGTAGATCGTGTGCTCAGTCCCGCCGCCACGCTGCAACGCGAGGCGACAACACTGCTGGCCGAGGACCCGTCACTGAGCGGCAAGAGTAACTTGCTCCACCACGCCATCCTTGGTGCGATCGCCAATGGCTCGGTCACTGCGGGCGCCATCGCCAGCAAGGTCGGGAGACAGGTATCAAACATTGATGTTGTCCTTCGACGTCTCATCGAAGCCGGATTCATCGTGCGACGTGAGGATCCGATTCGAAAGAAGCGTCCCCTCTACGCATTGGCCGACTCGTTCCTGCAGTTCCACTACGCGGTCATCGAACCTTACGGTGCAGCACTTCGTGAGCGGGAGTTGCGCACAGTGTGGTCGGAACGTCTTGAGGCCGTGTACAGTTCCCGCGTTCGCGGGCCGGTCTTCGAGGAGATGGCCCGAAGGTGGGTGGCGACATTCGCGAGCGACGTGACAGTGCCGATTCGGGACCACGTGGGTCCATCTTTCGTGAGCATCGACGGCGTTGACCACGAGCTCGATGTGCTAGTCGCCGGGCCGGGCGATGTCCCGAGTGATCGCGAAATCGTGGCACTTGGCGAGGCACAGTCGGGCGAAGAACTGACAACGCGTCATTTGGCAGCGCTCGAGCGAGCCAGGTCGGCGCTTGGCGCGAACGCCTCTCACGCCAAACTCCTGCTCTTCGGCGAACGCGTACACGAGAGATTGGTGCAGCTCGCAGCACAACGAGGCGACGTAGAAATTGTCGATCTGGTCCGCCTATACACCGGGACCTGACTCAGAGGTCTTGCGTCGGAGGCCCGACACGACGGGTCTGCCACCATGTACTTGCGTTTAGGTTGATAGGTGTGCGTCCTGGTCCGCGGCCCGACCTACACATTCTCCGACTGGCGGATCGAATTCTGGAGGTCAATATCTCACTCGCCGCTCTAATCCGCGCTTCGCTGAAGTTGCCAAGCATTTTCAAGGGCGTCTTCGATTGCGGCCGCGTCGCCCGACGCAAAATCGGCGACGACCATCATATGCTTTACGTATTGATTGGGCACACTGAAAGTAGCGGAATCACTGTGCAACAATGATCGACGAAAGTCGAAGTCAATGCGGATCACCAAGTGATCACTGTCGAGTTGACGAGCAATCAATCTCCCGTGGTAACGCCACTCGGGGAAGCGTCCATGTCGCTCCGTTCGGCGAACTCCTTCCAGCTCCCCCAGCAACTTCTCCACGTCGGCGAGACTCATGTGACAATTCTGTCAGTCAACCTCGATGGTGGCTGCTTGCGGTTTTCGTTGGTACCATGGGCCCAACGCGACCCGCGCGCGGATCATGCCAGAGAATCAGTGACCGACACGTGAAGATTGCGACGGTCTACCGCGCCTGATACCGCACCACTAATCCGATCGTGTTGACGACGATCGACGGGTCGGCTCAGCGACAACCCATCGCACGACTGCTCAACGAATGTGCACACCCGATATCGCGCGAGCAATAATGAGTCGCTGGATCTCCGAAGTCCCCTCGAAGATCGCGTAGTTATTGGAGTGGAGCACAAGTATCCTGATCAAGATCTTTTTCTAATAAGGCTAGACCCAGGAATAGGTGATAAACGGCCTTTTGGGCCTATGGTGAGCCCATTTCGTACCCTGATTGTGGGTCCCCCCAAGCGCAGCTGCGGATCTGTCCCGATGGACACTTGATATTCGTGCCAGTCACGAAAGTTCGCACGACCTCAGTGTGTCCACAAAGATGGCGACAGCCGCAACAGCGTCGTTGGCGAGAACATCGATATCAAGATCCGGATGCAAGTTAATCATTGTTGCCGCGTACGCCACGCTTCCCTGCGCGGCTTCATCGGCGAAGTTCGCCGACAGTTCCCCGATAGCGGTGTCGGTGGCGGCAACGAGATCCTTGCCGAAGCGATCAACCGTGAGCCGAGCCGCTTCGGACGGCCCACCACCGTCATTGTGCAAGAGAACGTACGCGATGTCGTACCAGTCCTTTGGAAGGTTTCGACCTTGAGCAGCGTGCGTCTTCGCCAAGAGATACGCCGGCAGTGTGGCGACGCGGAGTTGCACTGTCGCCGTTCGACCCTCAACTGTCGACGTAATTGTGTGCAGCGTCCAATCCTTCGCCGCGAACCCAGTACCGCGAAGGTTGACCGCGCCAAGCGACTCGCAGCCGTTGAACGACACGGTCGTGTGGTCGGCGACATCGTCCAAGTCCGCAAGAAATTCGACCTTGACCACCAAACCCGGCTCCGTCGTATCTCGCCAGCGCCACACTCTTTGAAGGTCCGGCGTGAAGCCGCAGTCCTTGAGAGCACGCTCCAATCGCTCGCTGTTGACTGATCCGCCTTGAATCTCCAGATCCACCTGAACATCGACGTCAGTCGTCCCTTGATGCGGCCGAGCGGCAGTACGGCACAACAGATCTGGAACCAAACCACCGAGCAAGACGAATTCAGGGATATCACCATACGCGCGAACCAACCGGACAAGTGCCCTCTGGGCGAGATCCCGCGCCCGTCGACTACGAATAGGGTCCGGCATCAATCGTCTCCCTCAAATGATGGGCGGCTTCCGCTGACCGCCCGCCGACCGCCATCAAGTCGGCGTAGATACGGGCCGGAAGTGCCAGGTGGATCCCACGGACGACTGGTCCGTTCGCGCTCATCGGCGTGGGCAGTGCCCGCACCTCGATGAGCTGACCACGGTCGACGACTCGTCCCCCAAGAACGTCAGCCAAGTGTTCGGGGTTGGCGAACAGTTCGTCGTCGACATACAACTCGACGACCGTGACGTCCGAAAGGTACGGGGCCAGGAGAATCGAGGCGGCGGCTCCGGTGACTGCCCAAGAATCCGAATTGCGATTAAGCGCGGGACCAATCTCGGAGTCGAACGCTTCCAGCGGGTCCCTCCACAACCGGTGGATACGAATCACACGTTGCGGGTGACGAAGCGTCGCAGCAGCAGCCGCGTACTCGTCGAGAAAGGCATCGCGATCGACGATAGAGCGTGCCGATCCGCTGCCTCTCGTTCCCTGCAGCCGATGCAACAGCCCCAACGTCTCCAATCGGGCGAGGGCGTTTGCGGAGGCGCCGCGCGAGATGCCAGTCGCGGCTTCAACGGCTTCAACGGTTGGAGTCACGCCAGCGAGAGCGGCTTCAGCCGCTGCGAGCATCGTCCGAGTCCATTTGACCGGAGTATCGGTCTTTATCTGACGGGTTCTAGCTTCGCGAAAGATGATGAGTCCGGTCGAGAGGCTGACGTTTGCGTCTCCACTTTGGTCCACCCAGCCTCGGTGGTGAGTTGAAAGCCAGTCCTTGGCACCGCGCGAGAGCTGCTTAGCGACGACAACCTCCACGTCAGGGGCGCTGGCGACCAGGCGTTCTACGTCTGCGGGCCATCCTTCGCCGGCCCACCCCGCCACAAATCGATGCTCCCCTGAGCCCGCGTGAATCGTGACGTGGAAGGTCGGCGCAACTGACGCCTGCGCCGGCGTCACCGCGACGCGGACCCCTCCGGGCAGAGCAGCGATGGTGGCGTTTCGCACCTTTGTTGCAAGCTCTCGGGTTCCAGCCATACTTCAGAGAATAGCATACTTCACTTTACCAGTGAAGTATGCATAAACGTGAAGTACACTGCGTACCGCGCCCGGTTGCGCTGACGGGTGGACATGTAGGCGCGTAGCACCGACACTTCACTTCCACTGAACCGGCCTGGGTTTCCCAGAGGCTCTGACCTGCACCGGGATTCGTTACCTCTCCGGGAAACCCAGGAATGGTTCAGACGGCGCTCAATGCAGCCAGAACTACCGTCCGTCATGTCGAAGGGATGACCTCTGATGTGCATGACCTTCCATTCGAGGATGATTCGTTTGACTTGGTCATCGCCAACCACATGCTCTACCACACGCCAAATCCAGTAGTGGCCATCGAGGAACTCGCTCGTGTACTTCGTCCCGGCGGCGTACTCGTAGCATCCACCAACGGTCCCCGCCACCTCCAGGAGTTGTATGAGATTGAGACCAAGGTGTTCGATTCGTCCGTTGCTCGAAGCAACGTCGAGGCTTTCGGCTCGGTGACAGGGTTGCCGCTACTCACAAAGCGTTTTGGGGAAGTCGAGTGGCGACATCATAGCGATGGTCTTCGATGCACAGAGGCCGCCGACATTGTCGCCTACATAACTTCCACGCCTCCGGGCAGCAATGCTTCACCAGAGAAACTGACAGAACTGAACGCCGAGGTCTTGCGACGAATGGATGAGAGTGGCGGAGTACTGGCGGTCTCCAAGGAGTCAGGCGCCTTCTTCGCTTTCGGACAACGCGCCTGACTCACATACAAGAGACCCACAAACCGTCCCAATAACCAGGTTCGTGGGTCACCTCAAGTCCTGTGCTCGCCGGTAACAGGGACCATTACAACGTTCGGCAGGTACGCAGAAATCCTGCTACCGTATGGGCTTTACTCCTACCGGATGTGAACCCCTGAAATGGCGCGCGCAATGATGAGGCGTTGGATCTCAGAGGTTCCCTCGAAGATCGTGTAGATCTTCGCGTCACGGTGCCACCGTTCGACCGGGTACTCGCGAACGTAGCCGTAGCCACCAAGAATCTGGATCGCCTCCTCGGTAACCTTGACGGCCGTCTCGCCGGCGTAAAGCTTGGACATTGAGCCCTCCCCCGCGCTGAAGGGGGCCCGGGTGGCGGCCATCCAGGCCGCGCGCCACACGAGCAAGCGAGCCGCGTCCACGTGCATCTTCATGTCGGCGAGCTTGAAGGCGATCGCCTGGTTCTCCACGATGGCTCGTCCGAACTGCTTACGCTCCTTGGCGTAGTCGAGCGCGTACTCGTAGGCCGCTCGCGCGATGCCGACGGCCTGGGCGCCCACGCTCGGCCGCGTCGACTCGAAGGTCGCCATCGCGGCCTGGGATGACGAGCGCCTGCCCTCGCGCGCACGCGCCAGGCGCTCGTCGAGCTTGTCCTTGCCCCCGAGCAGGCACGACCCGGGAATCCGGCAGTCCTCGAGCACGACTTCGGCGGTGTGGCTCGCGCGAATGCCCATTTTCAGAAACTTCTGACCCATCGTGATGCCCGCGGTGCCCTCGGGCACGACAAACGAGGCCTGTCCGCGACCGGCGAGTTCGGGCGCGACCGAGGCGACCACGACGTGCAGGTTCGCGATGCCGCCGTTGGTGATCCAGGTCTTGGTGCCGTTGAGCACCCACTCGTCGGTCTTCTCGTCGTAGGTGGCGCGCGTGCGCAGGGAGGAAACGTCGCTGCCGGCGTCAGGCTCGCTCACCGCGAAGGCCGCGAGCTTCAAGTCCCCGGGCGTGCCAAAGCACTGGGGGATCCACTCCATCTGCTGGGCCGGGGTGCCGTTGGCCATGATCCCCGCCACGGCGAGCGTCGAGCCCATGATCGACATGCACAGGCCCGCGTCACCCCAGGCGAGCTCCTCGAGGATGGCCACCATCGAGAGGCCCGTCGGGTCGGCCATGGCGTTGGCGAGAAAGTCAACCGAGTAGATGCCGAGCTTCGCCGCTTCCTCGATGATCGGCCAGGGCGTCTCTTCGCGCTCGTCCCACTCGTGCGCGGCCGGACGCAGCACGTCGGCGGCGAAGCCGTGCACCCAGTCGATCAGCGTGCGCTGGTCGTCGTTCAAGGCCAGTGAGAAGTCAGCCACGTTGTCACCTCGTCTCGTGGTTACCGACCGGTAACATCTGTCCATCGTAGACCACTCTTCCCGTCAGCCACCACTCGGCCGTGGCTCGAGCGTCGTTGCGAGCCTATTGAGTGGACCAGTCAGCTGATTGCGTTCCACGACCACGCCAGCCATCCCGTCCGATTGGACGTGGACGCCTCGCCTGTGAGTGAGCGAGAGCGAGGGCGAGTCGCTGGCGGCGTGGCGAGTCGCCACGCGCGACGTCGGCCTTAGCCGAGTTGCACACGCTTGGCGAGCGGGCCACGATCACCCGGCTCGATGTCGAATCGAACCGTCTGACCTTCGACCAGCGTGCGCCGGCCGTCGCCTTGGATCTCGGAGTAGTGCACGAACACGTCGGGCTGACCCTCGACCGCGATGAAACCCCAACCCTTCTCGTCATTGAACCATTTCACGGTTCCTTCAGCCACAGCGGGCCTCCTTAACTTCTGTGGACCATTCGTCCGGAGGGAACCACTACGGCAACCTCAACGCCCCACCATACCCGTTCGGCGCCGACCTGCCAAGTCCCGCGGCGGCCCCGTGAGAACGGTCTCAGGGGCGCCGAACGACGGTGCCGTCGGGTCCGTCTTCGACGACCCAGCCTCGAGCCACGAGGTCGTCGCGGTAGCGATCGGCGACGGCCCACGCGCGCTCGGCGCGCGCCTGGTCGCGCCGCGCGATAAGGCGTGCCGTCTCGGCGTCGAGGTCCGCGCCCGACGCCACGAGACGCAGCCCGAGCCCGCCGAAGCAGACGTTCAGCGCGCGCGCGAGCGCCTCGGCGCGAGCGGTCTCACCGTCGTCGGCGAGCGAGTTGGCTCGCGTCGCCGCCTCGAAGAGCGTGGCCAGCGCGCCCGGGGTGTCGAGGTCGTCCTCCATCGACGAGGCGACGCTCTCGTAGAGGGCCCGCGCGTCGTCGGGCCAGTCGTAGTCGCTCGCGACCTCGAGGCGCTCGCCCGCGAGCGAGTCGAGCGCGAAGCGCCGGGCCAGGCCGTCGAGGCGCGCGAGGCCTCGCTCGGCGTCGGCGATGGTGGCTGGTGAGACCTCGATGGGGCTTCGGTAGTGCGAGCGCAGCACCAAGAGCCGGTAGGCGCGCGCGTCGGTCTGGGCGAGCAGGTCGGTGAGCGACGTGAAGTTGTGCAGGGACTTGCTCATCTTCTCTTCGCCGACCATCACCCAGCCGTGGTGGGCCCAGTGGCGCGCGAAGGGCCGCCCGAGTGCCTCGGCCTGGGCCCGCTCGTTCTCGTGGTGGGGGAACTTGAGGTCGAGGCCTCCGCAGTGCAGGTCGAAGTCGTCCCCGAGCAGCCCGAGGGACATCACGACGCACTCGGTGTGCCAGCCGGGACGACCCGAGCCAAAGGGCGCCGACCAGCTCGGCTCGGCGAACTTCGCGTTCTTCCAGAGGACGAAGTCGAGCGGCGAGCGCTTGTCCGGGTTCGACTCGACGCGCGCGCCGGCGCGCAGGGTGTCGAGCGGCTGACCGGCGAGCAGGCCGTAGTCGGCGACCCGGCCGACGTCGAAGTAGATCCCGTCCTCGCACTCGTAGGCGACGTCGAGGGCGAGCAGCTGCTCGATCACGGCGATCATCTGGTCGACGTAGGCCGTGGCGTGCGGCACGTCGTCGGGCCGCGCGACGCCGAGGGCGTGCATAGCGTGCCACCAGGCCGCCTCGTAGGTGGCGGTGATCTCGTCCTCGCCGACGTGCTCGGCGTCGGCGCGCGCGATGATCTTGTCGTCGATGTCGGTCACGTTGGAGACGAAGTGGACGGCGACGCCGGTGAAGGCGAGCCACCGGCGAAGCGTGTCCCAGACGAGCGCGTGGCGGCCGTGGCCGAGATGGGGCAGGTCGTAGACCGTCGGACCGCAGAGGTAGATCGAGACGGCCCCCTCGTCGCGCAGCACCAGCGGGACGACGGCGCCGCGGGCCGAGTCGTAGAGGCGGATCACTGTTCTAAACTACGCCAACCATGCCCAGTGAGCCGAGTCCCGTCCCCGAGCGTCCGAGCGTCGACGGGCTCGAGGCGCGCTGGCTCGCGCAGTGGGAGCACGAGGCGGTCTACCGTTTCGATACCACGGCCACTCGCGAGACCGTGTACTCGATCGACACCCCGCCGCCCACGGTGTCGGGCTCGCTGCACATCGGCCACGTCTTCAGCTACACCCACACGGACTTGCTCGCGCGATTCTGGCGCATGCGCGGGCGCGACGTCTTCTACC
>JAKBCI010000019.1 GCA_021807965.1 Actinomycetes bacterium | reverse complement strand
TGCGCACCCATACGTCACCGACGCAAGTTCATTTGATGGAAGCGGCGGTCGCCGAGGGTACGCTGCCGATCCACGCCGTCGCGCCGGGGCGATGCTTTCGTCGCGATACACCTGACGCGCGGCACCTCGCGGTCTTCCACCAGATCGAAGGACTGGTCGTCGACCGCGGCATCACGTTCGCCGACCTGGCGGGGACGATCGAGACCTTCACCCGGTCGTACTTCGGTTCCGATATCGACTCGCGGCTGCGTCCCTCGTACTTTCCGTTTACCGAGCCGTCCGCGGAATTCGAGATCACGTGCACGGTCTGTCGTGGCGACGGCTGTCGCACGTGCTCGCAGACTGGCTGGGTCGAATTGGGGGGTTGCGGAATGCTCGATCCGGCCGTATTCGACTCCGTGGGTATCGACGCCGACGCATGGAGTGGTTTCGCCTTTGGCTTCGGCATCGACCGTTGCGCGCAGATGAAAGTCGGCTTGTCCGACATGCGGGCGCTCATCGACAACGACGTTCGATTCCTGGATCAGTTCGCGTGAAGACGCCGCTCTCCTGGTTGCGCGAGTTCGTCGACCTCCCAGAGCCGGTCGAGGAGATTCGAGACGCGCTCGACGATCTTGGCCTCGTGGTCGAGGGAATCGAGCGAGTCGGCGAGGGGCTCGATGACGTCGTGGTCGCGAGGGTCGACGAGATCCACGCGATACCGGGGGCCGATCGAATCCGCCGTATCGTCGTCGATGCCGGTGGCGGCTCGCTGGAGATCGTCTGTGGCGCGTGGAACTTTCACGTGGGCGATCACGTCCCGTTAGCGCCAGTCGGTGCCGTGCTACCCGGTGGCTTCACGATAGCTCGACGGGCGATGCGCGGTGTCGTGAGCAACGGCATGCTGTGTTCGGCGCGTGAGCTGGGGCTCAGCGACGACCACGAGGGACTGATGGTGCTCGACGAGTTGATCGAGCCGCGAGTCGGCGAGGGGCTGCTGGACGCGCTGGGCATGGAGACTGACGTGGTCTTCGACCTGTCCATCGAGGGGAACCGGCCCGACGCGTGGTCAATTGTGGGGGTAGCACGCGACCTCGCCGCCCGTTTCGGGCGCGAACTTCGCGTACCCGAGATCGCGACGCCGACACCCGGCGTGTCCACGGCGATGGTGGCGACCGCGCTCGTCGACGCGCCCGATCTGTGCGGACGACTGACCGTCTCGGTACTTCGCAACGTTCGTGTCGAGCCCTCCCCGTCCTGGGTGGCGAAACGTCTCGAGCGAGCTGGCATGCGATCGATTTCGAACGTGGTCGACGCGTCGAACTTGGTGATGCTCGAGCTGGGGCAACCAACCCACCCCTACGACGCCGCGAAGGTCGCTGGAGGAGTCATTCGGGTGAGGCGCGCTCGAGCCAACGAGCTGTTGGTGACGCTCGACGGGGCCACCCGCAAGTTGGCGCAACCCGGTCGGGGTCTCGGCGATTCCGGGGACGACTGCGTTATCGCCGACGGGAACGACGCGGTAGTGGGTCTCGCGGGAATCATGGGTGGCGCCTCGAGCGAGATCAGTCTCGCAACAACAGAGGTCATTCTCGAAGCGGCGTACTTTGACCCGATGTCCATTGCGCGCTCGTCCAAGCGTCACGGTCTGCGCAGTGAAGCGTCCGCTCGGTTCGAGCGCGGCGTTGATCCGGAACTGGCCTTGTTCGCCGTCGCGCGTTTCGTCGCGGTGCTGCGTGAAAGCGTCCCAGAGTTGGAGTGGCTCGACAGCCCCCTGGACGTCCGTGGCGAGGTGCCCGCGCCGTCCACCGTTGCCTTGGGGCCGAACGACGTGGAGAAGGTCCTCGGTGCGTCGCTGCCACTGGACGAGGTGGAGGCGCACTTGCGGGCGATCGGCTTCATCACCTCGCGTGGCGATGGCGATTTCACGGTTGTTGCCCCGTCGTCACGACCCGACATCCGCTCGGGGATCGCCGGGCGAGCCGACGTCATTGAAGAGATCGCTCGGCTTCACGGTTATCGTCGCCTACCTCGGCGCACCCCATCGTGGCCCGAGCCGGGAGCCCTGAACGAACGCCAACGCCTTCGACGTCGCCTTCGCCGCGTGTTCGTCGAAGCGGGTGTCGATGAAGCGTGGACGCCGACCCTAGTCAGCGCGCGAATGTTCTCGTTGACGCACGCGGGGCAGTCTCCGGTCACGGTCACCAATCCGTTGGCCACCGATGAATCGGTGCTGCGACCGACGATGCTGACGGGCCTCGTCGCGGCGTGGGGAGAGAACGTCGACCGCGGCTTCATTGACGTGCGACTTGGCGAGCTGGGCGTGGTGTTCACGCACCCCGCGGACGCAAGGGAGCCGCGGCGGACACGTGGTGGGGTGGGTGGTCGGGCCAGTCTGGCACTGCCCCGCGAGAACGAGCGGCTCTCGGTGGTGCTTGGACATCGCGACGATGACGCGGCCAGCGCGGTCATACTGTGGTCGAAGATTGCGACGAGGTTAGGTTTGGGTGACGTCGTGGTGCGCTCGACACCTGACGTCGGTGACGGCTGGCATCCCACGCGAACGGCGGTTCTGGTGGATCGCGGCAGCGGCGCGCGCCTCGGAATCGTCGGCGAGGCTGACCCCGACTTGATTGAGGCGTTGAGCGGTCAGACGACTCGTCGCCTCGGCGTGCTGGACGTAGACCTCGACGAACTGGTCAGTCGTGGACTGTCGCACGACGAGCCGCGCCGCGCCCACGTTCCCAGCCGCTTTCCCAGTGCGGCCGTTGACCTGGCGTTCGCGACACCGGACGCGGTACACGCCGACGATCTGCGCTACGCCATGTGGCAAGCGTCGCCGTTGGTCGAGTCGATCACGCTCTTTGACGCGTACCGCGGTGGCTCACTCGCGCCCGCCACGCGCAGCCTGGCCTACGCCGTGCGACTCAGTTCGCCTGATCACACCCTCGGTGAAGATGAACTGACGGCGGCTCGCCTTCAACTCATCGAGGCCGCGGCCACCCTGGGCGCCGTTTTGCGCTCGTGAGCGTGAGTTCGAACTTTGAGAGTTACGACGTCGAGTTCGCGCCCGACCTTGGACTCGGGCGACACTTCAGCACGTCGAGACGGGTGCGTCTCAGTGATTGTGGTCCCGACGGGTTGCTTAGACCCGACGGCCTGGCCCGGTACCTCCAGGACGTGGCGACGGACGATTGGGACGACACGGGCGTGACGTCCGATGAGACGTGGCTTGCCCGCCGCACGTCGTGGCGACTCGTTGATGGGGTGGCGCCGCGACTAGGTGACGTGGTAGGGCTGACCACGTGGTGCAGCGGATCCGGCGCCGCGTGGGCCGAACGTCGCACGGACGTCGTCTGCAATGGGTCGCTAGCCATTGAGACGGCGGCGCTCTGGGTGCCCGTGGGTCCCTCGGGTCGGCCGGTGCGCGTTGGCGCGAGTTTCTTCGACGTGTACGGTCAGGGAGCGCGGCGTCGCGTAACGGGCCGGGTACCGATGTGGGAGCCGCCGCGAGACGCGCTACGACGACCCTGGCCGCTGCGCCGAACGGATCTCGACGTTGTCGGTCACGTCAACAACGCGGCGCTATGGATGCCTCTGGTCGAGGTGACGGGTCCCGTGCGCGCCGCGACCATCATCTATCACGGTCCGGTGAATGGGAGCGACCACGTCGAGTTGGTGCAAGCCGCCAACCGATGGTGGCTAACCGTGGAGAATCTCGTCCGCGTCGCTGGTGAATTCGTCCGCTGACGATGTCGTCGAGGCGGTCGCGATGACACTGCCAACCAGCACGAGGGGAAAGCCGACGGCGATGCCAACGGTCAGGGGCTCGCGCAAGAAAATGATGCCGAGCATCACCGCGATGGCCGTGTTGACGTACGTGACGACGACGCTTCGTGTCGAGCCAACCTCCTTGACCAGCTCGAAGAACACGAGGAACGCGCCCGCCGTGCAGACCACCGACAGCACGGCGATGGAGGCGAGTGTTTCTCGGTCAACTCGATGGGGCCAGTGCGCGACGCTCCAAGGCACCCAGGCCAGCGCGACGAGACCGGTGGCGCCGGCGACGACGGCGAGCCCGGGCACGTGAGCAAGCTTGGTGGCGAGGATGATGGGACCGAGGGTGTAGCCGACCGCAATAACGAGCATCAGACCAATCCACTGGACCGACCCCCCACGGATACCCAGACCGACGAGCAAGGCTACGCCGACGGACCCGAGACCGAGTCCCACGAGTCGCCGCCGAGTGATGTGCTCGTCGCTGCGTCGCAGACGTTGGGCCACGACGGACATGAGTGGGACTGAACAGATTAGCAAACTGGTGAGCGAGCTCGTGATGTGCTGTTCGGCGGTGGCCATGAGGTACCAGGGCACGCCAAACTCGACGAACGCAAAAACCGCAATCCACCCGAGGTGACGTCCGACGGCGCGTAGGCGTCCGCGTGTCACGACCAGCGGCACCAGCAGCAGCGCGGCCGGCGCGGTGCGCCCGAGCACGACGACGCCGGGATCGAGCTGTCGCACAGCGACCCTGATCAGGAGATATGGAATACCCCAGATGATCGACATGAGCGAGAAGAGGAGCCAACCGCGACGAGACACCTTCCCAGAGTAGTAGCCGCGACTAGAATTGCATTTTTACTCTCAAGTGCGCATAAAATGTCACGATGCGAGTTGGCCTACTTGGAGCGTCGGGGTTCGCCGGATCCGAACTGTTGCGACTCTGCCTTGGCCACGACGATCTCGAGGTGATCATCGCCACGGGTGAGTCAAGCGCCGGACGCACCGTGGCGAGCGTGGTGCCGGCCCTCGCGGCGGTGGCTCCCACGATGGTGTTTGCACCGACTGAGGCGATCTTTACTGAACGCCTCGACGTCGTCTTCGTCGCCCTGCCCCACGGACGCAGCCAACGCCTCGTGCCCCGTCTACTAGATCGCGGCGTCACGGTCGTCGACCTCGGTGCGGACTTTCGACTGAAGAGTCCTGACCAGTACGAACGCTGGTACGGGCACGCCCACGAGCAGCCGGCGCTCTTGGAGCACGCGGTCTACGGGTTGGTTGAGCGACACCGCGCGGAATTGGTCGACGCTCGGCTGATTGCCGTGCCCGGTTGCTATCCGACCGCCACGGCCCTGGCGTTGGGGCCGTTCGTCGACGCGGGGGTGGTGTTGAACACGGGGATCGTCGTCAATGCGCTGAGCGGGGCGTCGGGTGCCGGCCGGGCGCCCAATGATCGACTCCATTTCGCTCGCCTGTCGTCCAACGCCGAGGCTTACGGCCCCGTCTCGCACCGCCATACGCCGGAGATGCAGCAAGAACTGAGCAGCGAACTCATCTTCACGCCCCACCTCGTACCGGCTAGTCGAGGCATGATCGTTACGGCGTACGCCCGAATCACGGGCACGGCGGACTTCGAGCCCCTCGACCTCTTGCGCGACGCCTACGCCAACGACCCGTTCGTCGTTGTGGTTGACGAGCCCCCGACGTTGAAGGATCCCGTCGGTAGCAACCTGTGCTTCGTGTCGGCGCGCGTGGACGAACGAACCGGGTGGCTGGTCGCGATGAGCTCGATCGACAACCTGATCAAAGGGGCGGCGGGCCAGGCCGTGCAGGCCTGGAACGTGGCGACGGGCCGCGACGAGACGAGCGGACTGCCGCGAAGCGGCGTCACCCCGTGAAACGTCTCGTGGTGAAGATCGGTGGCCACGCGCTCGACCGGCTCGACTCGTCGTCGCGGGTCCTTCGTGATTTGGCGCATGACGTGGGGGCCATCGCGGCCGAGACATCAACCGTGATCGTTCACGGCGGCGGACCGCAGATCGCGGCACTCTTAGGCGAGGTGGACGCGCCCAGCGACTTCGTTGACGGGCTGCGCGTCACCGATGAGCGAACCATGCGATACGTCGCAATGGCGCTCGCGTGGGTGAATACGCAACTGACGGCGTCGCTTCAGCACGCGGGGCTGTCGTCAATCGGGCTGAGCGGGGCCGACGGAAACCTAGTGGTCGGCACACCGCTCGGCCCCCCGTGGGGACAGGTCGCGACGTCGCTGCGCGTTCGCGGCGAGCTGCTGACGTCACTGCAGCTGGCGCGATGGACGCCGGTGGTGAGTTCGATTGGCGTTGACGATGAGGGCCATCTGGTGAATTGCAACGCCGACACGGTCGCTGGGGCGATCGCGAGGGCCGTGGACGCCGACGCGCTGGTACTACTGAGCGACGTCGATCAGGTACGGAGTGACCCAGCTGACCCCGCGACCGTGCAGGACCACCTCACCGAGCAACGCGTTCGCGAGTTGGTTGCGTCGGGAGCGATCCGCGACGGCATGCTCCCCAAAGTCGCGGCGGCGCTGGATGCACTGACGGCCGGTGCGCGTCGCGTGGTGCTCGCGAGTGGAACTCGTCGCCACGCGCTCGCGGGCGTGCTGTCGGGCGACGCGCCAACAACGGAGGTGGGACCATGAGCCGACACGTCGTCACCATCAGCGAGCTCGCTAACGCCGAGCTCGCGGCGATCTACGACGCGGCGCGGACGCCGGTTGACGACTCGCTGCTCGACGGGCAGGGCGTAGCGCTCGTGTTTGAACGTCCGAGCCTTCGCACGCGCGCCGCGTGCTCGAGCGCCGTGCACGAACTCGGTGGCTTCGCGACGTTCTTCGGCGACGACGAGATTGGCCTTGACACGCGGGAGTCGGCCGAGGACGTTGGGCGTACCCTCGAGCAGTTCTTCTCAATCTGCGCGATGCGCGTACGCGACCATTCAGTGTTCGGTCGCATTCGTCAGGTGACCGATGGACGCCTGTCACTGGTCAACCTGCTCAGTGACGTGGCCCACCCCACGCAGGCGATCGCGGACGTCTTGACGATAGCGGATCACTTCGCCGGTGGGGATGTGACGCAGCTGAGCGGCCTGCGAGTGGCGTACGTGGGCGACGCCACCAACGTCACGCGATCGCTGGCGGTCGCGCTGTTGCGACTAGGGGCGGTGGTGAGTGTAGGCGCACCGGACCGGTATCAGCTTGCGGCGGGCACCGCGGAAGATCCGGCAGCGGTTGCCGAGGGACGGCTCCGTCTCACCGACACAGCCCGCGACGCCGTCCGCGGCGCTGACGTGGTGTACACCGATGCGTGGGTCTCCATGGGCCTCGAGGACGAGTCAGCGCGTCGACGTGATGATCTCGCGGGGTTCCGCCTCGACGAGGATCTCCTCGAGGCAGCCTCACCTAGTTCGGTCGTGCTGCATTGCCTGCCTGCCCATCGCGGTGACGAGATAACCTCCGCCGTTCTCGATAGCCCGCGGTCGCTCGTGTGGGAGCAAGTCGCGCATCGTCGTTCGGCCATGTTGGGAGTACTGCGCTGGATCAAGGACGGTGAACGATGACCAAAACGCAACGCCAGCATCGAATTGGCGAGTTGATCGAACGCGAGCTGATCTCCACCGCGGCGCAGCTCGTGGCGCGACTCCAGGACGAGGGCATCACGGCAACGCAGGCCACGGTCACGCGTGATCTGCAGGAACTTGGGACTATCAAGGTTAGAGACGAGCACGGATCGCGACGAATCGTGTTGTCGAGCGCGTCGAGAACTAGTTCACCGCCGCTCGATCACCTCCGCCGAATGATGGGCGAGTGGGTCGTGTCAGTGGAGAGTTCGGCGAACCTGGTGGTGCTGCGCACGCCGCCGGGCTGCGCGCACGTAGTGGCCTCGGCGCTGGACCGCAGCGCCCTCGACGGCGTGCTCGGTAGTGTGGCGGGTGATGACACACTGTTGGTCATCGCCAGCGACGAGCACGGTGGCGCGAGCCTGGCGAAGAAGTTTCGAGAGCTGGCGGGTCTGGACTGAGGCGTCGAACGGAAGAGGGTAGCGGATGACGAAGCGCGTGGTGTTGGCGTACAGCGGAGGACTCGACACGTCGGTCGCGGTTCGCTGGATGATGGAAGAGTGGGGTGTCGAGGTGATCTGCGTCTTGGTGGACGTGGGCCAGGATCCCGACAGCTCAGAGAGTTTCGACGACATCGCCCGGCGGGCCCTGGCCGCGGGGGCCGTCGACTGCGTGGTGGTTGACGCGCGAGACGAGATGGCGGAGTCATTCTGCGCGTTGGCCATTGCCGCCAACGCTCGCTACGAGGGCAAGTACCCGCTGGTCTCTGCGCTGTCGCGCCCCGTGATCGTTCGACATCTCGTGGAGCAGGCGCGGCGGTTCGACGCGACCGCCGTTGCCCACGGCTGCACCGGCAAGGGCAACGACCAGGTTCGTTTCGAAGTCGGCACGCACGCGTTGGCTCCGGACCTCGAAGTTCTCGCGCCCGCACGAAATTGGGGTATGACCCGGGCGGACTCCGTTGACTACGCCCAAAAGTGGGATATTCCCATTCGCGCCACGAAGGAGAAGATCTACTCGATTGACGAGAACTTGTGGGGACGCGCGATTGAGTGCGGGGAGATGGAGGACCCGTGGGCCGAGCCGCCGACCGAACCGTACACTCTCACGAGGGTGACCGCGTCGGATCCCGTGGAGGTGACGATTACGTTCCGCGAAGGCCGCCCGATCGCGCTCGACGGGCGCGAGATACCGCTCGCCGAACTCATTCGTTCGCTCAATCACCGGGCCGGTTCGACTGGATTCGGTCGCATTGACATGGTGGAGAATCGACGGGTCGGTATTAAGAGTCGAGAAGTGTACGAGTGCCCTGCGGCGCTGGCGCTCATCGCGGCGCACGCCGATCTGGAGGATCTAAACCTGGAGCGCGACGTGCACCACGAGAAGGCGCGTTTGGAACCTCGCTGGGCAGAACTGGTCTACGACGGTATGTGGTACTCGCCACTGAAGCAGGCCCTAGACGCCTTCTTTGCCGAGACCCAACGGCACATCACTGGTGAAGTTCGGCTTCGTTTCGAGCCGCCGGGCGTGATGAGAGTTGTGGGGCGTCGCAGCGATGTGGCCCTGTACGACTACGGCTTGGCGACGTACGACGCCGCCGATACCTTCCGCCACGCCGACTCCGAAGGTTACGTACGAATTTACGGACTTGGCGTGAAGACGTGGGCGGCGCGTCAAGGAACGAAGGGCACGTCGCCCGCCCGATCATGACGCTGTGGGATGGCCGGTTCGATGCGGGGATGGCAGATTCACTCTGGCGACTCTCGGAAAGTTTTCCGTTTGACCACGTGTTGTACCACTACGACATCGTTGGTTCGAGAGCGCACGTCCGGGGTTTGGTGATCTCGGGTCTGCTCGACGAGGTTGAGGGAACTGCGCTGATCGACGCTCTCGACACCGTAGAGAGTGAATTCGATCGCGGCGTCTTCGTGCGCGCCAGCGGTGACGAGGACATTCACATGGCGATCGAACGGCGCGTCACCGAGCTCGCGGGTGAGGTCGGCGCCAAGTTGCACACCGCGCGCAGTCGCAATGACCAAGTCGCTACGACCACGCGCCTCTGGGTCCGCGACGCGCTCGTCAATGTGGCGTCGAGGACCCTGGCACTGGCCGAGACGTTGGTGGAGCTCGGTGAGCAGGACCCCGAGCGCTACCTCCCCGGCTACACGCACCTCCAGCGCGCCCAGCCAGTCTTGCTCGCGCATCACCTGGCGGCACACGCATGGTCCCTAACCAGAGACATTGATCGTCTTCTCGATTCACGGCGCCGACTGAACGTATCACCCCTGGGGGCGGGCGCCCTCGCGGGGACGTCACTCGCCATCGACCCGGCAGCGACGGCGGCACTATTGGGCTTCGACCGGGCGTTCGCTAATTCGATGGATGCGGTGAGCGACCGGGATTTCGCCGCCGAGACGCTCTTCGATATCGCGCTGTTGGGCGTGCACCTGTCGCGCATGGGTGAGGAGCTCATTCTGTGGACGAGTTCGGAATTCGGATTCGCCACCCTGGGTGATGCGTTCACGACCGGTTCGTCGATGCTGCCCCACAAGAAGAACAGTGACGTCGCCGAGCTCGCCCGCGCCAAGGCGGGGCGATTCATCGGCAACCTGACAAGTTTGTTGGTGGTCCTGAAGGGATTGCCACTCGCGTACAACCGCGACTTGCAAGAGGATAAGGAGCCCCTGTTTGATTCAGTGCGCAACGTGGTTTTGGTGCTCGACGCCCTTCGCGGAGCGTACCGGAGCGTGACGTTCCACAGTGACGTGGCTCGACAAGGTGCCGACGACCCGTATTTGGCCGCCATCGACCTCGCCGAACGACTGGTGGAGCGAGGGGTGCCGTTTCGTCAGGCTCACGACGCGGTCGGTGCCGCGGTCGGCGAGTCAGTTCGATCGGGACGGCCGTTCCCAGAGGTGATCGCGGAGACGCCGGAACTGTCGAGCTTTCGTGACGCGTTTGAGCCAGGTGCGACCCTTCGCAGTCGTCGGTCCCGTGGGGCTTCTGGACCGGTGGCGTGGCCCACCCAGGCTGAAACGTGGCACCGAGTCGTCGCTGACTTGCGGCGACGCTTGGCGGCGGTGCGTAGCGACGAAAACGCTGGACCCGGCTCGTGAATGTCAGACCCATCGTCCACATGCATCCCAGCGGCCTACGTGTGCAAGCAGCATTGGACGAAGCGGGGGTGGCGACGCGGATCGTCGAGACGATTGACCCGGCACCCACGGCGGCGAGCGCGGCGGCGCAATTGGGTATCGAGATCGGACAAGTAGCCAACTCGCTAGTGTTCGTCGTCGACGAGAGGCCAATACTGGTGATGGCATCGGGCGGGCATCGTGTTGACATTGATCGCCTGGCCGCACACTTCGGGGCGAACTCCGCTACGCGGGCGAACGCCGACTTCGTCCGACGCCATACTGGTCAGCCCATCGGAGGCGTGGCGCCCGTTGGACATCCGAGCGCGCTGACCACGATCGTCGACCGAGCGTTGGCGACGTGGCCGGAAATCTGGGCCGCTGGTGGGCATCCGCACTACGTCTTTGCGACGACGTTCGACGACCTAGTCCGCATGACCCGTGGCACGCCACTCGACGTTGGCGTGGCCTGAAGCGGCCGAATTGTCACAGCGGTACGCGAGACTGGGTCGGTGCGAGTGCGACGAGGACTAACGTGAGCGAACCGGTGCTGACCCCGTCGAAGATCTCCGCGTGGCTGGACTGCGCGCACTCGTTGACCTTGCAAAACCAGTTCGACGCGGGTCGGCTCGCCCCTCGGACCACGCCAATGGGGTCGTTGGCTGAACTGTTGCTCCAAAAAGGCATGGTGCATGAACGCAACTGCTTGAGTGATCTCGAAAACAGTGGTCGATCTATCTACTACGTGCCAGGTCGTAATCCTGACGAGGCCTTCGACGCGTGGGTGGCGAGGGTCGCCGACGTCATGAGTGCCGAGCACGACGTTATCTATCAGATGCCGTTTCTCGTGAATGGCATTCGGGGCATTGCGGATTTTCTGGTTCGCGTGCGCAGCCCGGAGTCGGGTTTTGCCCATTACGAGCCGATTGACGCGAAGTTGACGAGGTCTGCCGCGAAGCCCGGTCACGTACTGCAACTGTGCTTCTATGCGGACGCAATCGAACAGTACGTAGGACGGCCACCACGCGAGATGCACCTGTGGCTGGGCTCGGGCGAAATGGAGTCGTTGGTGGTCGAAGAGTATCGACCCTACTGGCGCCGACTTCGCCAACAATTGGTTGACCGGCTCAGGTACGAAGGGTCGGTGGGAACCAAGCCAGAACCGTGTCGTCACTGTGAGATTTGTGAGTTCGCCGGTGAATGCGAACGAGAGTGGCGCGGACGAGATTCGCTCGTTTACGTGGCCAACATTCGTCCGTCTGAACGTCGCGCGCTCGAAGCGGCCGGCGTCGAGCGCATTGCGACACTCAGTACCAGCGCGGACGCGGTTCCCAACGTAGGCGACGAGGCCCTTCGTCGCCTACGCAGACAGGCAACGTTGCAGGTGGCGTCGCGCGAGGAGCCCCAAGCCGCGCCGGTGTTTGAGCTAATCGATCCAGGGGAGGATCCGGTATACGGGCACGGCTTTCAGAAATTACCGGTGCCCGACGACGGTGATGTTTTCTTCGACTTTGAAGGACATCCCTTCTGGAGTCCTCAGCACGACCTGTTTTTCCTCGCGGGCCTGTATCGCCTAGACGATGATGGAACCTGGCGGTACGAAGCACGCTGGGCACACGACTTGAGCCAACAGCGAACCATGATCGCCGGGCTCGTTGCGTTCTTCGCTGAGCGCCGCCGATCGTTTCCCGGGATGCACGTATACCACTACAACCACACCGAACGGTCGTCGCTCGAACGTCTGGTAACTGGGACCGAGTCGGAAGGCTCGCTGACGTCGTTGGTCGAGACGGGCTTGTTCGTCGACCTGTTCGACGTCGTGCGAAATGCCGTACGAGTTGGCGCGGAGTCGTACGGCCTCAAGTCGCTCGAGCCCGTTGCCGGGTTCGTGCGCCGTGGCGGCATCGAGAAAGGTGCGGGGGCCATCGTCGAGTACGAAGCTTTTATGAAGACCGGCGACGCCGTGCTGCTCGACGAGATTGCCCGGTACAACGAAGATGACGTGATGGCGACCAAGGCGCTGCGAGATTGGCTCATCGAACAGCGACCTGGCCAACTGGCGTGGCGTGACGCAGTGTTGGCCGAAGAGGTGCCGTCAGTCGACACCGATGAGCTCGTTGGGGCGCTGCACGAGTTTGGAGCCGGCAGCGCGGAGTCACTGCTTGGCGACCTGTTGAACTACTGGCGGCGAGAACGGTCGGCAGCTCTCGCACCGAAGTTCGAAAACGCGACGTCGGATTTCGCCATTCTCTACGAGAATCGGGACTACCTCGCCAACCTGAAAGCAGTCAGCTCAGTCGACGAGAGTGCGCTGGCTGACGGGGGCGTCCGTTGCTCAGCCGACTTCACCTGGCCCGACCAGCTGGTTGATCAAAGTTTCGAGAAGGGAAAAGGCGTGCTGTACACCGCGGAGGGAACGGAGCGCGGATACGGGTATCTGCGCTCGTTCAACGGCGCGGCAAAGCACCTGACGTTGTCGTGGCGAACCGAGGCGCAAGCTTCCAGCGTCGTGCCGTCCGTCATCACACTCAACGACTACGTGTCTCCGCGAGAAAAACCGGGCGTACTGATCCATCTCGCTGAACAGCTTGTGAAACCGGACCCGCGAGATCCGCCCAGCCGGGTATCTCTCGAGTTGCTTAACCGTCGCGCTCCGCGCTTCACCGACGAGCCGCGCCATGCGCCGATCACATTCGGCGACGATCTCTCCGAGATGCTTGGGTGGGTGGGCAGATTGGACGAAAGCTTCGTGGCGATCCAGGGGCCGCCGGGAACGGG
>JAKBCI010000018.1 GCA_021807965.1 Actinomycetes bacterium | reverse complement strand
GTCGACCTGATCGGGTGCCTCGGTCCCTACGATGCTGGCTCGGGTGGCACTGCGCCCGAGCGAGGTACTCGTAAGGACCGCACGCGCACCAGACTGGTAGCCAAATAGCATCGACGACTGCCCGTCGACTGCGGTCGATATGGGCGTCATGATCGCTCGAACCGTTGCGGGTTGCCCGAGCACCCTTGAGGCCAATGAAACCGGGTCGATCCCCAATTCAAGTAGTGCGCCCACCGAGTTCGGGCGCGAACAGCCGTGACGTCGGTTCACGTTCGAACCAGCTACCGTGATCGGCATGGAGCATAACGACAGTGTCGAGAACTCCGTCGGCCCATAGATCGCGAAGTGTGACGACGTGAGCAAAAAAGCGCGTCCACATCGCTTCCGTAGCGACGTGGTTGCGTGAGCGCGACACCGCCACCACCGATCGAGGTTCGTCGGCGTTCATCGTCAAGGTCTTGTCGACCGGCACGTGGTTGCCGTGTTCGAGCGCCATACGCGCATGCTCGGCGTGCGGCGAAAGTGGTGTGACCACGTGGACCGCTTCGACGTCGGGATCGACGACGAGCGCGGCGTACGAGCCGCGCCGTCGGGGGATGTCGAACGCCTCATCGAATTGGTCGGCGCTCTTCTGCGTTCGCACTCCGACCGAAAGAACAACGCCATCGTAAGCGTGCGACAGGTCACGCGCGAACGTCGGCGCGATCCACCCTGCTCCGCGCACACCCCATCGACGTGATTCCACAGGACGACTCCCCTGTCCACACCTCGCACATCGCGCTGAGCCGACTCGATGGAAGTCGTGAGTGCCATTGCCGGTGCCGAGAGCTATACGGTTCGAGTCGAGTCGTGATGATCACGCCACCAGCGACCTGATACCAGGGTGCCGAGGGCCGACCGATCGCGTGGCGGAGTTGTTCGTTCGTCGTGTCGATGCGAGACGGGCCATAGCATCGACACGTGAATCGACTCCACGACGCGGGTTCGGCGTACCTTCGCCAGCACGCGACCAACCCGGTTGACTGGTGGCCGTGGGACCACGAGGCCCTGTCTCGCGCCCGCGAACTCGATCGACCAATTTTTCTGTCGATTGGCTACGCCGCGTGTCACTGGTGCCACGTGATGGCGCACGAGTCGTTTGAGGACCCTGATATAGCGGCCATTCTCAATGACCACTTTGTCTCGATCAAGGTAGACCGCGAGGAACGACCCGATATCGATGCAATCTACATGGCCGCCACGCAACTCGTCACTGGACACGGGGGCTGGCCGATGTCAGTGTTCTTGCTACCCGACAGTCGGCCTTTTCTTGCGGGTACCTACTACCCGCCGACTGATCGCGGCGGACAGGTCGGCCTGACCCGCCTGCTCTGGGCCGTCATCGAGGCGTGGACGTCGCAACGCGAACTGGTTGTCCGACAGGCCGACGATCTGGCATCGGCAATGCGACGCGAACTGACCTACGTTGACCACGTGACGCCGAGCGAGGAGCGTCTTGACCTCGCCCAGGTGCGCCGCCGACTACGCGATGACATCATCGCGCGCGTCGACCAGCGTCGAGGTCCCGCCGCAGCCCCGCAGTTCCCTCGACCGAGTTTCGTGGAATCCTTGCTTGACGAACCACGCGGCGTTTCGAGGTCGGCCGCGAGTTCGACGTTAGATGTCATGAGCCGCGGCGGTCTATTCGACCATATAGAGGGTGGGTTCGCGCGATACTGCGTGGACGGCGACTGGCGGGTTCCCCATTTCGAAAAAATGCTGAGTGATCAAGCGTTGCTCGCACGTACCTACCTACGAGCCTCTCGACTTGCTGACAACGACACGCCCTGGCGGTCGGTCGCGCTCGCGACGTTGGACTTCGTTGGACGCGAGTTTGTCGTCACGAGCGGCTATGCGTCGTCGCTGGATGCTGATGCCGGAGGCGTCGAAGGTGCTCACGTCACGTGGAGGCCGGACGAGGTGGCCGCCGCACTGCGCGCCGCCGGACGGATCGATCTACTCGACTCGACACTGCATCGTTGGTGCATCGACGCGCCGGGCGACTTCGAAGGCCGTTCCGTGCCCCGCCTCGCCGACGACGAGCCGTTCGAAGTGCCCGACGCGCTGTTGCCGGCCTTGTACGCGCTGCGCCTCGCGCGATCAGGGCGTCCGCAACCGAGCCGAGACGACAAAGTGGTGCTTGAATGGAACGCCATGTTGGCGTCCGCGTTTCTCGCTACGTACGACGTCAGTTACGCCGACCTCGGCCTCCAGCTGCTCCAGTCGCTGCGCACGACGCACTGGAACGAATCGCGCTGGAGCCGCAGCAATCAACGCGCCGCCCACGCCACCGCGAGCGACGTCGCGTGGCTCGTGGACGCCGAACTCGACGCCTTCGAATGGACCGGCGACGACGTGTGGCTCGCCTTCGCTCGTACCGACGCTACCTACCTGCTCGACCATTACTGGGACGGACAACGGCCAACCACGAGTCAACCTAACGTTGGTCGAGGGCTCTTCAGCCAGAGCGACCTGGTTGCCGACGCCCCCCTGCGCCCCAAGGAGATCTTCGACGGAGCTACGCCGTCGAGCCACGCCGTTGCTGCTAGGGCGCTGGCACGCCTCGGGCTGATTGACGCCTCCGACGCGCTCGTCGTCGCCCAGCGACTGGTGACGTTGGCCGGTCGGGTCCTCGCGTCCCAGCCGATCGCCGTGGTCGACCTTGTCAACGCCGCCGGCTACGTCCTTGACGGTATCGAGGTCGTGGTGCCGGGCCCACCGAACCACCTGAGTGAACACGTACGATTGCTGTCGATGCGAAACGTCGTACTGGTCACCGGAACTGGATCCTCGCCCCTCCTGGCAGGGCGGACCGAGGGCCTGGCCTACGTCTGTCGAGCCGGCGTGTGCCAACGACCCGTTTCGACCATCGACGATCTCGAGAACCAACTCAGCTCGGTCCGCTGATGCCATTGCTGAACAGGGACCCCGCCGTCAAGGCCATCAAGCAGTTGGTGGAAAGGATGCCGAACCACGTGGTCGTGGATCTCACACCGGGTTCGACCATGTACGGCCTGGTTCTTGGTTCGACCAACGAATCCACTACCGTGATGGATCTCGCGTCACGCACGATCGTTCGGTGGCGTATTCCCTGGCCCAGCTACGTGGAGACCGACCTCGTCTCATTCGACGTTGTTGAGGGTCTGCTCGCCGAGGACCTCGAACGCACGGACCTGGCCCAGCCCGAAGCCGTCACGATTGCTGCACTACCTCGGCGACTGGGCTCGTACCGGGGCCGCCACATCCGCCAATGGCTCGCGGACCTCGTCACGCCAGCCGACGGCCCGCTCTTTGGTTTTCGCGGCCCCAGTGCTCCCTACTGGGAGTTTCGAGGTGAACGACCGAGCGTGGCGCTGATCGCGGCGGATCGCGGCCCCCAGCTCCTGCGTCGTCACGACGACGGCTCCACGTGGGTCCGTTTCGGCTGGTTCGGCGATGACGTCTGGCTGGTCTGCGAGGATGCGCACGCCATTCGCACGATGGAAGCGACCCGACGTGCGTCGCTCGCCGGAAAGGACCTGGCGACCTCGCTCGGATTCCGACCCGCTTACGTGCTGACTACGCTCTCACGCCCAGTTGACGGCCACTGCTACAAGAGTTGCACCGGATTGCTCCCGCGCGGTTGACCTCAGCGCGGCAATTTGCCTGACGCGAGCGCCTCGGCCATGGCCCAGCCAAACACGACGAGCCGCTGGCCCTGGTCGGGGCGCAGTCCGGTGAAGAGTTCCGCGGCGCCGTCGGGCAGCGTCGCCTTCGACGCAACGTAGTCGAGGCAGCCGACCGGTCCCGACGGGACGGTCATCACGAACGTATGGTCGTCGATAGCCTTCTCCGCACCAAATCGCTTGGCCAGGCGCCGGCCCCACGCCCGATCCTCTCCGGTCGGCTTGTAGCCCTTGCGCGGCACGACGTCTTCGAGGCCCGTGAACGCGCGCAACCCGTCCGGCGACGTCAAGCGCGCGCCGAGCAAGACGTCTTCGTCGGGGAAAGCCAGCAGGGCACGGCGGAACTGATCGTGCAGCACGGCGCGCAGCGTCTGATCAGCTTTCGCGTTGCGATCGACGAGCATCAACCCGATCAGGAGCGACGGCGTTCCACCGATACGCTCGAGGGTGCTGAACGAGTAACCACGCAGCTTCGCACCCTCACGGGCGTGGGTGACGAGGACCCACTCCTCGCGTTGCTTGGAAAGAAAGCCAATGTCGAAATTGGGTTCGCGATCAACGCACAGATCGGCCATTTCCGCCAATTCCGCATCGCTCAGCGCCGTCGTGTCCTTGGTCGTTACCATCATCGCCATGGTCCCCATTCTACGGGACCCGAGCGGGACCCATCAGCGCCTAGGCTCGGATGACGTTTCGACCGAATTCCGAGCGCAGGTCTGCCACGACGGCCGGGATATTGACGTTGAATTCGGGGCCGAGCTTGAACGCTTTGCCGCTGGCGCCAGTTTCCACGATCACCGGCGATCTGCCTGGATACCGAGTCAGAATTTCGCGCAACGTGGAAATCGCCGGCGCGGTCAGGTCCTCAGCACGCAGCGCTAATCGCAATTCCTCGTCGCCCGACCCTCGCGGCAGCGTCGTCAGATCGAGCACGTTGAATCGAATGTCGTCGTCGCGGACGTCAACACGCCCCTTCAGAAGGACCACGCTGTCCTTTACCAAGTAGCCGCTCAACTCATCGAACTTACGCGCTGAAATGATGACCTCCAGCGATCCGCCAAGGTCCTCGAGCACGACTCGCGCATACTGTTGACCGGCGCGAGTGGTGCGCACCTGGACTTCGGCCAGCAAGCCGCCTATCGTGACGCTGCGTCCCGCTTGAGCCAACTCGTCGGCTCGCTCGCGAACCGAACTGATTGGGCCGTCAGTGCGCGCCGCTAGCGCGTCAGCGACTGCGTAGAGCGGATGGTCCGAGATGTAGGTTCCGAGCATCTCACGCTCGAAATCAAGCTTCACCGACTGGTCGAACTCAACGTCGCTAATCGGCGGCTCCGTACCCTCCCAGTCAGCGGCGCCATCAAGACCATCGAACGTCGAAAAGAGCGTGGCGATGCCGAGTGACTGGTCGCGACGCCGACTGAGCGTCACGTCGACGAGCTCGTCGATGACCAACAGCAGACCCATCCGTGGAATACCGAGCGAGTCAAACGTTCCCGCCTTGATCAGCGACTCCATCGTTCGCCGATTGAGGACCCCTGGATCAACTCGGCGCACGAAGTCGTAGATCGAGGAAAACGCCCCGCCCGCGTCGCGCTCGCCGACGATCTTGTCCACCAGAGCCTCACCGACATTGCGTACCGCCGCCAGGCCAAAGTGGATCGTCATCGGATCGCGTTGGCTAGGCGCGTAGTCGGCTAGTGACTGGTTCACGTCGGGTACGCCCACCGTGATGCCCATCTGGCGCGCCTCGTTGAGGTAGATGGCGGCCTTATCCTTATCGTCGCGAAACGACGTCAGCAGCGCCGCCATGTACTCGACGGGGTAGTTCGTCTTCAGCCATGCGTTCTGGTAAGCAATGAGCGCATACCCGTAGGCGTGGCTCTTGTTGAAGGCGTAATCCGCGAAGGGTTCGATCTTGTTGAAGATGGCCTCACCGAGATCGTGGCCGTAACCCATCCGTTCGGCGCCTTCGACGAACTTCGCGCGTTGGGCCTGAATCATCTCGCGGATCTTCTTCGAACACGCCTTGCGCAGATCATCAGCTTCGGTCATCGAGAACCCGGCAATCCGGGTCGCCACTCGCATGATGTCCTCTTGGTAGATCATGAGTCCGTACGTCTCACCGAGAATCTCTTCCAAGTCCGGATGATCGTAGCGAACGTCTTGACGTCGGTTTTTGCGATCCGCGAAATCGTTGTGCACGTTCTCGCTGAGCGGTCCCGGTCGGTAGAGCGCGACCAGGGCGGCAATATCGTCGAAGCTGGTCGGAGCCAGTCGGCGCATGAGTTGGCGCATCTTGTCGCCCTCGAGTTGGAATACCCCGATGGAATTGCCGTGGCGCAGCATCTCGTAGACCTTCGGGTCGTCAAGCGGCACGCTATCGATGTCAACCTCACGACCGTGTCGACGGCGAATGTGCTCGATGGCCCGTTCAATGATGGCGAGGTTGCGCAAGCCGAGAAAGTCCATCTTGAGCAGTCCGAGCTTCTCGATGGCGCTGGCCTCGTACTGGGTCACGATCGGGGCGTCTTCCGACGACCCGTTGGGACCGGACTTTCGCTGTATGGGCACGTAGTCGAGAATCGGCTCCTTCGTGATCACGACGGCGGCCGCATGAATTCCGTCCTGTCGGCGCTTGTCGACGAATCCCTTGGCCACGTCGACGACGTGGCGCACGTCGTCATCATCGTCGTAGAGCTTGCGCAGTTCCGACGCCTCGACGAAACGACTCTCGTAGCCGGGCGTCGGAGCAAAGCATGCCTCGAGCGGCAAATCTTGCCCCATGAGCAACGGCGGCATGGCCTTGGCGATCTTGTCGCCGAGCTGGGGCGAATAGCCCAACACGCGCGCCGCATCGCGTACTGCCGCCCGCGCCTTGATCGTGGAGAACGTCACGATCTGCGCCACGTGGTCGGACCCGTACCGATCGGCTGCGTACCGAATCATGTCGCTGCGGTATCGCTCGTCGAAGTCCATGTCGATGTCGGGCATTTGGCGACGGCCGGGATTCAAGAAGCGTTCAAAGATCAGTCCGTACCGGATCGGATCGAGGTCGACAATTCGCAGGCAGTACGCCACGCAGCAGCCCGCCGCCGAGCCACGGCCGGGACCTACGCGGATCCCCTGTTCGCGGGCGTGACGGATGAGATCCCACACCACGAGGAAGTAGTCCGAGAACCCCATGTCGGCAATGACACCGAGCTCGTAGTCCAGACGCCGCTGGACGTCCTCGTTGACGCCACCGTAACGATCCACGGCCCCCCGGTACGTCAAGTCGCGCAGGTATCGGTTCGCGCCTTCTTTGTGAGTGGCGCCACGGAATTCGCTCGGCACCGGATATTCCGGCAGTGCGTCGTTATCGAACTCGATCGTCACGTCAGACCGCTCGGCGATGGCCAGGGTGTTGTCACACGCGTCGGGATAGTCGCGAAAGAGATAGCGCATTTCCGCGGCCGACTTGAGGTAGTGCTGATCGCTGTGGAACCGGAAGCGATTGGGATCGGCCACCAGCGATCCCGTACCAATGCACAGCAGCGCGTCGTGCATCTCGGCGTCACCGTGTCGCACGTAGTGCAAATCGTTGGTCGCCAGGAGCGGAGCGCCAATCTCCCTGGCGATGCTGATCAGGTGGGGATTCGTGCGGGTCTGTTCGGGCAGCCCGTGATCTTGAAGCTCGATGTAGAAGCTGTCACGCCCGAAGATCGATTGGAGTCGCCCGGCCAGCGACTTCGCCCTGGAGTAGTCGTCCTGTAACAGCGCTTGCAGGACAACGCCGCCGAGGCAACCCGACGTCGCCACGACGCCACTGGCGTAACGCTCGAGCAACTCCCAGTCGAGGCGTGGCTTATAGTAGTAGCCCTCGAGAAATGCCAGCGACGAGAGTGAGCGAAGGTTGCGGTAGCCGTCGTTCGTGACGGCAAGCAGGGTGAGGTGGTGATACAACTTCTGGCCACCGTCAGTCTCGCCACCCGTGTCGTCGACCTTGCCGCGCCGCGCCGGTCGATCGAACCGCGATTCGGCGGCCATATACGCCTCAAGGCCAATGATCGGCTTGACGCCAAACTTCTGAGCAGTTTGATAGAAGTCAATGACACCGTAGAGGTTGCCGTGGTCGGTGATCCCGATCGCCCGCTGTCCGTCATCAACCGCGGCGCCCACCAGATCGTCGAGTCGGGCCGCTCCATCGAGCATCGAGTACTCGGTGTGATTGTGCAGGTGGACGAATCCGTCAACCATGGACGAGGCGGATCCCCGCGACGACACGCGCCGGCACCGTGAGACTCACAGGTACGTTCCTGACCGCGGCTCCGGCGAGCCGGGATTGAGCGAGCGCTCGCGCATCTTCTCCAGTTGCGCTGCTGCGGCCGCCTGCTGGGCGAACAGCGATGCCTGGATGCCGTGAAAGAGGCCCTCGAGCCAGCCGACGAGTTGCGCTTGGGCGATCCGCAGCTCTGATTCGGTCGGAACGTCCGTCGTGAAGGGCATCGCCATGCGCGCCAGCTCGTCGCCTAGGTCGCTCGACAACGCACCCGATAACTCTCGAATGGACGTCTCGTAGATTTCACGTAAGCGTGCCCTGCCGGCTTCGTCGAGCGGGGCGCTGCGCGCCTCGTCGAGCAGCGTCTTTACCATCGAGCCGATGCGCATGACCTTGGCCGGCTGACTGATGAAATCAGTTGCTTCGCCACTGGCCTCCTCTGATGAACCGGGCGGCAAGACGGCGTCGGGGCCCACGGTGACATTCTGGTTTTGGTCTTCTTCCACCATTGCAGTGTGCCAGATAGACGCCACGACGCGCGCCGGCGTTCGCCGGTCAGTGTCAGTACACTGAGATCGTGAGAGTGTCAACCCGGGGCGACTACGCGAGTCGCGCGTTGCTCAGCCTGGCGCTGCACGACAGCCCGACAACCCCAACGTCGGTGCGCGACCTGGCCGAGCGGACCGGACTGCCCCAGCCCTACCTTGAACAGATTCTGCTGGTGTTGAAGAGCGTGGGGCTCGTGCGGTCTAAGCGGGGCGTCGGGGGCGGCTACGTGCTGGCGCGAGACGCCGAGTCCATCACTCTCGCCGAGGTCGTGTCGGCCGTCGATGGACCGATTGTCGCCGGCGACTTCGGCCTGCCTCACCAGGACGGTGCCTGTGATCACGAGGGCCAGTGCGTACTGCTGAGCGTGTGGGCCGACGTGGGCTCGCACATGCGCGAGCACCTCGCCAGCTATACGTTGGCGGATATGGTCGCCCAGGCGCGCGGCCTGCAGCCGCTTCGCCCCACGCATAGCGCGTGATCGAAGCCGACGGGCCCGGAAATTTAGCCAATTCTCACGGTTCGCTGCAGCGTGGCTTGAAAACGAGGAATACCGTTCGCGCTACTGGGTTTCCTAGTGTGGTAAATTAGTTATGCGTCAGTAGGAGAAATATCCCCGACGCTGACGCTGGGACTGTGACGAGGAGCGGGCGATGACCACGACAAACCACCGATCAAGCGTGAATACAAACGACATGTTGGGTCTCTTGATGCGCGACCTCGACCGCTACCCCATGCCGAACTACGACGAGCAGGTCGAACTGGCCAAGCGAGTCACGGCCGGCGATGAAGAGGCTAAGAAGCAGATGGTCGCCGCCAACCTGCGACTGGTTCTGCACTGGGCGCGGCGTTACCAGGACCGCGGCGTCGAGATGGTCGACCTGGTTCAAGAGGGCACGTTCGGGCTGTTGCGAGCCGTCGAGAAGTTCGACTGGGAGCGTGGCTTCAAGTTCTCGACCTACGCCACGTGGTGGATCCGCCAGGCCCTACAGCGCGCCGTTCAGCAGCACGGACGCACCATTCGCATTCCTCTTGAGGTAGGCGAGCAGTTACAGCGCCTCGAGGCGACCTCGGCCGAGTTGACCTCGCTCTTCGGTCGTAAGCCAACGGACGAGGAGCTCACCGAGGCGACCGGCATGTCCAAGGCGGAGCGAGACAACCTTCGAGGACTCGCCGGCGTCACGGCAAGTCTGGATCAGCCAGCGTCGTCGGATTCCGCAACGACGCTGGGCGATTTAGTGGCACCCAGCCAGCACGATTGGGTAGGCGATATCGAGCAGTCCATGGTCGATGAGCAGTTGCTCGGCGCGCTCGACCAGTTGAGCGAACTCCAGCGCGACGTGCTGACTCACCGATTCGGGCTGAACGGCTCGTCGCCCCTCTCCTTGCAGGCAACGGCGACGGCGATGGATATTGGCGTGCGCCGGGTGCGTCGAGCGGAAGAAGAGGCGATGGCCATTCTTCGCCGAGACGAAGCGGTGATCGCCGCCCACGAGCCAGCGTAGGTAGCGGCTAGCGCTACGGGGTCGCGATTGGATCGCTCGCGATCGTCGCGAGATCGACCGGTAGCGGGGCACTCACGTCGATCCGCGCGCCGCTAGCGGGGTCATGAAAGCCGAGGTGACTCGCGTGCAAGAACAGTCGGTCGTCGGCTAATCGATGGTCGCGACGGTGCCCGTAGCGCAGGTCATTGACCACCGGATGGCCGATGGAAGCGGTGTGCACACGAATCTGGTGCGTGCGACCCGTCTCGAGCCGCAAGCGAAGCAGCGTGGTTCGCGGTTCCACCAAGCGAGTCAGCACGTCGTAACTGGTTCGCGCCGGTCGACCGTCAGCGCGCACCGCCATCATCGTTGGCGTACGAGTCGATCGCCCAATCGGCGCATCAATAAGGCCGTGCGACTCCGCCAGATGACCTTCGACGAGGCCCAGGTAGACCCGTTCCACGCGACGCTGAGCCAGTTCGCCACGAAGGGCGTGGTAGCCCCGAGCCGTACGAGCGACCACTAACAGCCCGGAGGTGCCCTTGTCGAGTCGGTGCACGATGCCGGGACGTCCCGCCTCACAGGTACCGTTCTCGCGCAGTCGGTCGAGTTCCGGATATCTAGCGAGCAGTCCCGCTACCAGGGTCCCCGTGCGCTGACCCGCACCGGGATGAACCACCTGGCCGGCCCGCTTGTTGACGACGACGTAGTCGGCTCCTTCGCGAGCGACGTCCACCTCAACCGTGTCATCCGCCGCCACCCAGCCGTCATCGGGTGCCGGTATCTCGGCGACGAGATGCTGACCGGCAGCGAGCGCGGTAGAGGGCTTCACCACCACGACATCATCAACGCGCACCCGACGTGCCGCAACCGCGGCCGCGATGACCGTGCGAGGCCGACCGGTCAGCATGGCCAGCGCGCGGTCGCAGCGCACGCCGTGCAGTCCAGCCGGTACGACGACGTCGACGACGTCGGCGGCGAGGTCGTGGGCGTCGGTCATCGTCTCAACAAGGTACCGCCCCGAAGCGCCACCACGATCAGGACGATGAATCCCCCCGTGACTGCGACGTCGGCCCCGTTGAACACCGGAAAGGCCCCCAGCGCGATGAAGTCAGTCACGCGGTGGGGAGACGCCGCCAGCCGGTCAACGACGTTGGCGACGCCCCCACCGAGCATGAGACCGAACCCGTACGCGGGCGCGCCGCGTCGTGCGCGCAAGGCGGCGCCGAGGATCACCATGGCCACGACCGCCGTGACTACGGTGGTGGCGAGCGGTCCCGACGGCGTGATCGAGAACGACACGCCCGAATTGAACTGCAGTCGCAGCCATAGCGGACCCAGCACGTGCACCTGATGATGCGCGAGCGCCCGGCGGGCCCACGTTTTGGTCACTTCGTCAATCACCACGACCGTAAGGGCCGTAGTCAGTGCCGTGGCGTACGCCGCGCCCGTTAGCCGTTCGCGCGACACGTCACGCAGGTGAAAACCGGCACCTGCGCCAACAGCCGAGCCTTCGTTATCGGTTCGAAACAGCTGTCGCAGCGTCCGTAACTTCCATCGTCGACCCTGGTCAGCGCCACTTCAATCAGATCAACCTTCAATCGCTCGTTGTCCAACTGCATCTTCAGCTGATCGCGGTCGTAGTCAGATCCGGCGCTGCTGCCGTCTTCCTCGTCGTACTCGGGCCGTTCACGCCCCTCCAGCAGGTCGTTGACGGCGTTCTCCAGCACCGCAATCTGTTCGGTGGTCACCGTACGGCTCTCGAGCAGGAGGTCGCGCAATTCGGCGAGAAAGGCAGCATCATGTTCGTACGGCTTGGAATGCATCTTGCGTTCCAACGCCTCTTGGCGCTTTCGCTCCTCGGCCTCTCGACGCTCCTGGCGTTTAACTTCCTCGAGGTTGCGCCGTTCGATCTCTCGAAGTTTGCGTTGACGCTCGGCCTCCACCGCCTTCTTCTTGGCCTCGATCTCACGGGCCTTCTTCGCCTCGATCGCCGCCTTTTCGCGCGCCTTGCGCTGGAGCTCGCGTTCCTTCGCGGCGGCCTTGGCCTTCGCCTCGCGTTCCTTCGCGGCGGCCTTGGCCTTCGCCTCGCGTTCCTTCGCGGCGGCCTTGGCCTTCGCCTCGCGTTCCTTCGCGGCGGCCTTGGCTTCACGTTCGCGCTGCACCTTGGCCGCGGCGGCGGCCTTCGCCTTCGCTACGGCGACTTTTTTGGCCGCTGCGGCCTTCGCTTCGCGATCGCGCAGCGCCTTGGCCGCGGCCGCGGCCTTGGCCTTGGCCGCAGTCGAGCTAGCCGTGAGCCCGGCGCGCGCTGGTGCGGCCTTCTTTCGCGCCGTCGCAGCGGTGGCCCCCGCCGACTTCTTGGGGCCCGCGGTGGCTTTCGCCGCACTCGCGCCGCCCTGAGTTCGAGGCGCGCGACTCGGCGCCGCCGAGCGAGGTCGGGCCGGCGGCGCTGGCTTTTTTGCTACGGCGACGCGTGCCTTCGCGGCGGCCTTGGACTTTGACGCCGCGGGTGCGGACGTCACCTTCTTCGATTTGCTGGACTTGGCGGGCATGGGGACTCCTTCGGGCCATAGTTTCGTGCCCGCCGACCCTAGCAGTCACCGCCGTATTCGCCGCACCGCGGCCCTACACGAGCGATCGGTTCGCCCGACATCGGGAGATCCGACCCCGACCCTCTGCGCCGTGGCGAGTGCTGGTCGGCGCGGGACCCAGCCGACGCCACCAATGAGCGATCCGCCACGTGACGAGGACCAGTCACGAGGTCAGCGTGTTCGGGCGTGGTACGGCGCTCGCCCGGCCGAGGCCTTCATTGGCCCCAGCGTGCTAGCAACCGCTGGAACAGACCAGTTGCTTCAGGCATCGTCGGCCAACGCCGTCGCCGTTACCATCGCCCAAGGCGTCCGAGACGGGTCAGGCCTTTAGCGCTGCGTTACGCGCGACCGTCTCGATCCGGCACCTCGAACGGTAGAACCTGACCGACGGCCGGCTGGCTGGCGGTAGCGTCGGAATCTGGCGCTCGCGGCGGCGCGGGCGACCTCAGCCCGTCGTCACCCGAGCCACCAGGACGAAGTGACGCTTCAATCCATCGGGCGAATTCGTTCAGCGCGGCACTAAGGCGCGTGCGCTCAGCGTCGAGCTGACGCGTCAGCGTCTCGACATCCTCGCTCAGTCGCTGCTTCAGACCGTTGAGTCGGTTCACCTCGTCTTCGGCTCGGCTGCGTGCTTCGGTGACGATCTGGCGGGCACGCTCTTGCGCGGCAACGGTGAGTTCGCGAGCCTTTTCCTCAGCCTCTCGTTGCGCGTGGTCGATGAATTGCTGCGCCATCGCAATCATGGAGGTCACTTGCTCGGCGCCAACGCCTGGCGCCCGCGGCGCGGGTGGCGGAGCCGGGGCCGGGACGGCAGCCGGGGCAGCGGCACCCCGAGACGCCTCGAGCTGGTTGATTCGCTCGGCCGCCTGGCGCAACTGTTGGCGCTGTTGCTGCAGTTGATCCTTTAACTGGCGAGCCTCGACCGATAGTCGTTCTAGGAATTCGTCGACTTCGTCAACGTTGTACCCCTTCAGGCCAACCTTGAAGGCTACGGTATCGATGGTGTCTAGGGCGGATCGGGCGTT
>JAKBCI010000017.1 GCA_021807965.1 Actinomycetes bacterium | reverse complement strand
GAGCACCACCTACGCCATCATCGAAGGACCGAGTCGCCACTGGGGATCAACGACCATCCTCGGGCTTTTCGCGGTGGCCGCCGTTGCCTTGATCATCCTCGTCCCCTACGAGCTGCGCCGGCACGATGCGCTCATCGAGATCCACTTCTTTCGCAGCGTTCCTTTCTCCGCCGCGACGCTGATCGCCATCGCCTCGTTTTTTGCCTTCGGCGGCTTCCTCTTCCTCAATACCCTGTACCTGCAGGACGTCCGTGGACTCACGGCCCTGCGCGCCGGTCTCGACACGCTCCCCATGGCGGCCGCCATGGCCATTTTCTCGTCGCTCTCGGGCCGCCTCGTTGGTCGGTTCGGTACCCGGCCGTCGCTGGTCTTGGCGGGCGTCGCCATGGGGTACGCCAGCTGGATGCTCACGTCGCTGACGCCGACCACGTCGTTTGACCGACTGTTCGTCGCCTACGTGATTTTCGGTATCGGGTTTGGCCTGGTTAACGCGCCGATCACCAATACTGCGGTGTCGGGGATGCCCGCCAGTCAAGCCGGCGTTGCCTCCGCCGTCGCGTCGACGAGCCGACAGATCGGCCAGACCCTCGGCGTGGGGATCGTGGGGTCGGCCGTTGCCACCGAACTCAATCCGGCGCAACTGCTGCGACACTTCGCATCCGCGACGCGCACTGACTGGTGGCTGCTCGCCGTCTGTGGCGCGGCTATCGTGCTGCTCGGTTTTTTGAGTACGTCGAGCTGGGCCTTGAAGACGGCGCTGCGATCGTCAATCCGCATCGATCTGGCCGACGAGATTACGGTCGTCACGTAATCGCGTCACCAATCGAAGCGTGAGCCACCCCGAAGTCGTCCGCTCACGCCACGACAACGACAGCGTTGATGGCACTGCGACTACGGTGGGTGTGGGAGGTCATGTATGGCAACCTCGTCGGAACCCGTGAAGTTGAACAATCACCACCGCGATACCCTGCTTCGCATCTTTCAGCATCCCGCGAGCCACAACATCGAATGGCGCGATGTGGAGTCACTCATTGGTGCGGTTGGCTCGATAGAGGAGCATCGCGACGGCAAGTACCGCGTCGTCATTGGCTCCGACGTACAGTTTCTCGAACGCCCAAAACACAAAGATATCGACCTGCAGCAGGTTGTGGACCTACGCCGCATGCTCAGCGCCGCTGGTTACGCTCAACTGGTCGAAGAGATCGACCGCGAAGGCACTTCGAACGAGTGATGGTCCGTTGGTTGTCCTGAGCCCGACCGACGGCGACCCACGGCGACGCCCCAGCGTCTGTGCGAGCACGGGGATTCGACGCCGTAGGTCATCACCGCGCTCGAGTCAACGAGTTGACTACGTGCGCGAGGTCGCTCCCGTGGTCGTGGGCGACCGCACCACCAGCGCGTCGCCAGTCCGGCGAACTCGATAGAGCGTCCACGCACGAGTAGGTAGATAATGACGATCAGCAGGACAACGGCAATGGTGCGCGTTCCTACGCGCATAATCAGTACGACCCGCGACGCGCACGTCGTTCGCTGCTCATGAGGGCCTGGGGAGTTCGCCGCTGTGTCGAGGCACCGGTCGCTCAGTAGCAACGCCGGCATCGCATGGGGTCAGCGGATCGACGGCCCGATCACGAGAGGCCTCGCCCCAACCCCGAACGTACGAACGCGCTGTGGGCGATGACCACCGAACTCTGCGCGACCGCGCCGAGCGCGGCCTACGCCGCGGAGGACTTCGGCATCGGACGCGTCGCTGGCTCGGCTCGAAGAAAGACGTTTGGAGGGCTTGCGCTTTCAAGTAGTAGATCGAACAACATCACCCCTCTGAATGGTCGAGGCGTCTTGCCCAAACGAGCAACAATCGTCTTGATCGCCCAACTCGAACCAGGCGTCCCACCAGACGGGGCCGGTACCTCGCCTTGTCGCCCTACGCGCGCCGCGTAGCAGTCGCGCACCCGTGGACGAGATCGCTTTGGGCGAACAGATTCACCGCGTGCGGCCGACCCTGCGAATCCCGACGGTCCCCGGGACTCGGCGCACAGGTTCTTGCCGCCGGTCCGTCCGGCGACGGGCAAAATCATTCGCGACGCCTCCGCGACCGCGAAAGGTCGTGGCGCGTTCACGCCAATCAGGTGTATCGCTCGCTCACTTTCCCACGTCTCGTCACGCCGAAGTGGTCGGCTCGAGCGTCATGCCGGCAGTCTTGAACAGCGCACCCTCACTCGTGATAAAGAACCCTTCCATGGTCGGCATCAGGTCCAATCGATGCAGGACTTCCTTACCGCCAACCGCCAGTGCCGTTGCGAGTGCATCAGCGTACGCGAGACGGCCGCCCACCACCGTCGCCGACACGGCGGCAACCGCACCGCCCTGGGGATTGATTAGATGCTCCCCACGCGCGTAGACCCCGGACGTTGCGACGCACGACGTCACGCGCACGACGGCACAAAGCGCGTCCGGTTCACTCGGGTGTTGCACGCCGACGTCATACGCGTGACTGGGCAACACGCAAACGTCGCCACCCGCGTTCACGAGTGCAGCGCTCACTCCCCCGTCCTCCAGGATCGAGAGAGCTCGTTCGCCTGCCCATCCCTTGACGAGTCCCGTCGGATCAAAGCCGCCGGGCATCGCCCACGGATCAAAGTACCCCCCAGACATTTCGCGAGCCGCTTCGCAGAGATCAGTCACTTCGCGCATGAGTTCCGACACTTCGTCAAGCGCGCCGACGCGTAACCGCGACAGCTCGCTCTCGGCTCGCCACGGGCTGAAGCGCTCATCGATACGGCGTAACTCGTCGCACGCCTCGTCGATGAGCGCCTCGACGTAATCCTCGCCCAACCCGCCGGGGTCAACCAGGAATGAGACCACCGTACCCATCACCGGTTCGGCCCGAGTGATCACTTGAAGTGCAGCTTGTCGAGCGCGCTCTGAATCGAGTACGCGTACGCCTCGCTCGTGTACGTCGCACCCGTGAGCGCGTTGATCCGAATGCCTTGGGCCTTAAGTACCTCCGTCTTCAACACGGGAACCACGTAACTCTCCAACTGCTGCGAATACGAGTCCAGCGTATGAAGGGACGCGACCGACAGGCCCACGATCTGGTTGTTGGCGACGGTCACCTTGACCGACATCGTGCCGTAACCGTAGTTCTCCGTTGCCCCGACGGCGCTGGCGCTCACGCCCCCATTCCCCGCGGGCAGCGTGGTCGTCGTCGCACCGTTCGACGTGGGCGTCGTAACCGTAGTAGTTGGCGTGGTGGGCGTGGTAGACGGACCGCTAATCAGGTGCGGCCCCGACGAGGCCGACGCACCGTGCAGCGCGACCACACTGGTAAAACCCGCGGCCGTTGCGCCGAGCAGCGTGAACAGTCGTTTCATATTGATCCTCGCTCTAAATCACGTACGCTTCGTGGTGTAGCGCTTCGGGCGCCACGCCTGCCCGGTGCGCCATGGCGATCGCGTCGTGGACGAAGTCCGCCGATCCGCTGACGTACACGTCCCGCTTGGCCAGATCCGGTACGAGGCGCGCAATGGTGTCCATCGGAACGTCGTGGCGACTGCCGATCACGCGATGGCACACGCCCTTACGCTGGCGTACGAGTTCTTCAACTTCGTCGGCCAAGAAAAGCTCCTCGTCACTCGACGCGCGAAGCACGACTACCGGACGTGACTTGGCTGGCAGGTCCTCGAGTAGTGCGCGTAGCGCGGTCACCCCGACGCCACCCGCGATCAGCACGACGCTGCGTCGACGTTGCGCGTGCACCGTGAACGCACCGTATGGTCCTTCGACAGCGACGGCGGTACCCACTTTCACGCTCGCGAGAGCCCGCGAGAAGTCGCCGACGCCCTGCACGGTGAGGCGTAAGTACGGCGGCTTGGGAAGTCCCGAGACCGTGAAGGGGTGGGCTTGCCACCACATGCCCTTGGTCAAGAATCGCCACTCGAAAAACTGTCCACCGGCAATGGCTAACCGTTCGAGATCACGGCCCTCGAGCGTGATCGAGACGACCCCCGAACCTACCGGGGTCACCTCTACGACTCGTAGCCGGTGTCGAAGCGATCGGTACACGGGTACGCCCACACGAAAGGTGAGAACGAGTGCCGCGGCGATCAACCAGGCCACGGTCCAACTCACTTGCGCCAGTGGATGACGAACGAACGATGGACCCAACACGACTTCGTGCGCGAATGCGAGAATCAACGCCGCGTAGAGGAGCAGGTGCAACAGCCACCAGCGCTCTCGAGGGATTCGAGTGCGAATCTGTCGAATAGAGATGATGCCGATGAGTACCATGATCCCGAGCGCCGCGGTGGCCGTCACCATATTTGGGAACGTGCGAAGTAGCACGCCGACCTCTGACCACACGCCCTGTTTGGCGGATTCGGCGTACGCAAACGTCAGGAGTACGGCGTGAGCCGAGATCAAGATAATGGGCCACGGAGCGAGCCGCCGATGCCAGTGCATCACCCCGTCTTGACCGAGCATTCGCTCCAACGCCGGCGTCCGACTGGCCAGCACCACCATGATGAGAGCGAGGTAGGTACCGGCGAGTCCGGTCGTTGATCCAAGAAACATCGTAAATCCACCCCGGAGATGGATCTCACTGAGCGTCCCGTCGACGAGCGGTAACCCCAACACCAGACCCATGCCAAGTCCGACTAGCACCAGGACGCTATAGAACGCAAGGGCGCTGGGTCCTCTGGCAAGTGCACGCGAGTCGTTGACGCGAAGTCGCGAACTCACCGCTACGTCTCGGGTGTATAGAGTCGGCGAGCTCACGAATCCTCCGGTCAACTAGCACTCGCGTGTTAGTGAAGCGAGACTAGTGAACACTTCGTCACCCGATGCCCCGTTTGGCCAATTTCTTATGAGGTATTAAGAAGACCCACGTTAGAACGCGCCGGAGCCACCCGGTTCGCCACGGCACCGCCCACGGTCGCGGATCGTTCGAGCGGCCGTTGGTGAGTTCACGGCCGTCATCTGGTTGCCGCGTCACCTCCGTGGTAGCGCCGGCGTCCATTCTCAACGCTGGCGCAAGTTGACGTTCAATCTCGATCTCTGCGCGCTTTCGGTTCCACTGGCTCAACGAGTTCGCAGTTCTTAGGCGACCGCTGCGGCGATGGCGACGAGGTCAGCTTTACACTTCGCTCACGTCTCACTTTGCGGGTGACGGATGTGCGTTGCGCGAGCGTCGCGGCACCACTGTCGACGTGTTCGCCGATCACCGTCCGTGCCCCACGTGCCACTTCGTGCACGAATCGCACTGGTAGACCGCCATCGCGACGCCGTTTCGCCGGGCCATTTGCCGGGCACGAGCTTCGGCTTCGGCGCGGGTGGCGAAGCCAACCTTCGGCGTTCCCGTGCGAGTCGTATGGGATCGCGGCGAACGCCGAAGAGACGTGCCGCGAAATCGATTTCGCCCCCCGTAGCGATCGGACCAGAACAAGACAGCCGCGATCAACACGAGCGCACTGATCAAGACGCTCCAGGTCACCACGGTCGTGAACCCGTCACGCTTACACTCCGTTCGCTACGACGACCACCTACCGAATCGTGAACGCGTACGTTGCCGCCTAGTGTCTCTGCCACCGAAGCTACTGCCGAATCCACCGTCATCGTTGTCAACCAGTAGCGCCTCACGCCGCGATTCGAAGAGTAGCGTGAAACCGTGAGTTCAACGTTCGGTGCGGTGACATACGTTCTAGCGATGGTGGTCGTCATCGTTGGCGTCGACGTCGTTTTCTTTCGGCACTACTTTGTGGGCCGCCTGATTGCCAATATTGGAATCGTTCTGGTATTCGTTTCGTTCTACCTGCTGCTGACGCACCGCACGTGAAGCAATCCATCGCCTCATTGGCAACTCGTGCACGTATCGGCGGGTGTGCGTGGATTCACGCCGCGACGCTCTGCTCTTCGACACCGTAGGACACGGAAATCGTATCCGGGGCCTGATCCTTCACCAAGAGCAATCACGATCCGACATTGTCCAGTTGAATTGCAACGAGTTTTGAAAACTCACTAACTCAGGGACGAGCAACCGGGCCAGTAACGGGGCGATGTCCAGCCGGGGCAACGCTGACGAACACTTGGTAGTTTCGATGTGAACACCATCGTCTTGACGTCTCGAGCGCAGTTCCCATGATGGGCAGACACCGTCGCGGACTGGCCAGCGCGTCGGACTCGATTTCAGTTGTCGCCTGGTGGTCCGTGCAGGCCTCGAGCGCTTCGTCGAGGAGATCAGCTCCTAGTGATCCCAGAGGACCACCGTCATAGGCCTCGTCGCCTGCTCACGGTCGGAATCGAGGATGTGACCGTAGACCTCGGCCGTCATGCGGATCGAGGAGTGTCCGAGGACCTGGCTGACTACCTGCAGCTTCTCGCCGTTCGCCAGCATCAACGACGCCGCACAGTGGCGCAGCTCGTGCGGATGCCAGTGCGACAGCCCCGCGTTCTCGCACACCTTCTGAAAGTCGCTATACAGGTTGCGCGGATCGATCGGCGTGCCGATCGAGGACGTGAAGACGAAGCCCGTCTCCACCCACGCCGCCCCCCAGGTCCACTCGATCCTTCTCCTGCTGGTCGTGGTGGCGCGCGAGAAGCTCGACGACCGGTTCGGGAAGATTGACCGCGCGTCGGCTCATCAAGGTTTTCGTGTCGGCCGTCACGATGCGCCCGCCCTCGCGCTTGAGAGAGCGCCGAATGCGAACCACTCCCCTCTCGAGGTCCACGTCCTCCCACTTCAGTCCCAGCGCCTCTCCGCGACGCATGCCCGTCGAGAGCATCAGGGTGTAGAGCGCCTCGTTGCGATGGCCCTCAGCGACGCCAGGAGTCCCCTCGCTGGCTCGGGCGAGAGCGTGCGCCCTTCGGGGCGGATCAACTTGGGCGAACGCGAAAGGCGCGCCACGTTGCGCTGTGCGACACCCCAACGGATCCCTTGGTCGAGGCACTGCGACAGCACCGCCCGGATCCGGTGCACCGTCGAGGGTGAGAGGCCGGAGTCCATCTTTGCGGCCAGCAGTCGGTCGACCTCGGCGACCGTGAGCTCGTCGACACTCTTACGTCCAAGAGTCGGCAGGATGTGGAACTTCACGATCGAGCGGTAGTTGTCGATCGTGGAGCGCACAACCTCTCGCGCCATCACGTCGACGAACCAGCGCTCGAAGAGGAACTCGAGCGTCGGTGCCTTCTGCGCGGTGATGAGCCCATCGTCGATCTGGCGCGAGAGGGCCTTGAGCTTGCGCACGACCTCGGCACGCGTCTTGGCGCTCACGGACTTTCGAATCGGTCGGCCGGCGGGGTCGAGCCCGACCGTCGCGGCACCCATCCAGCACCCGTCGGAGGAGCGTTGGTAGATGGAGCCCTCGTTGTTGCCTCGCCTGGTCATGCCTCTCCGATCAATTGCTGACGGAATAGTTGACACAACGGTTGCGGGCGGAAATGAAACGCGCTCACGATTCGAAAACCCTTGGTACTACTGGTCTTTCGTGGTGGGCCGTACAGGACTTGAACCTGTGACCCCTTGCGTGTCATGCAAGTGCGCTACCAGACTGCGCCAACGGCCCTAGGCGAGTAACCCTACCACTTCGTCGCCGCCATTCCGTTACGCGTGTAGTGGGCCGCACCAGGTTCACCGAGGCGGAGCCCACAGCTCTCGCTGTCCCGCGTTGTTGCGTACGACTTGTTCCAACAGAACCTCGACGGCGGCGCGGGCGTCCGCGGCGGCATCGTGACCACCAACGGCAACGCCGTAGTAACGACATAGGTTGGTCAGCGAGCGTCGCGGGCGAATGGTGCGGCTCGGTTCCATCAGTAAATCGTGCTCGATCACGTCGATGACACGCAGTGGTACAACATCCACCCGTGGTTCGTTCCCATCTTGAAGTGAATCGAGCGTCCAATGCAACATGGCCAAATCGAAACGCGCCACGTTGGCACCAACGATGTAAGCGCCGGCGGCGTGAAAGCTCTGCAGCTGATTAACGGCACGGCGGGCGCCAGCAGCAACGCCAAGAACGTCTGCGACGCCTCGCTTCGCCTCAATGGATTCGCGCGTCAACCCGTGGATTCGACGCGCTCCTTCGCTGATCTCGCGATCAGGGACGACGTAAAACTGCTCAGTGGAAACGTGTTGGCCATACCTATAAACAGAGAACCCGTACGAGATGGCGCGTTCAGCCCTCACATCCAGGCCCGTGGTCTCGGTATCGAAACCCACTAACAGCTCCGGCGTACGGGTCATCAGCTTGGTCACAACACCAGCCTCGCCCTCGCCTGTGACGCCGCCATGGGGCAACGATAACGTACGGCGCCTTGGGCCCCGAGTTGCGTCGCGCGCGCCCATGGATCAGAGTGTCAACGTGGAGCGTTCGGTGGTTCTAGTCACGGGTGCCTCGGCCGGTATCGGGCGAGCCTGCGCTGACCTACTCGAACGACGCAATTGGCAAGTGGTGGGAGCGAGCCGACGCGAAACGACAGGGGTGAATTGGACGTCGCTGGTGATGGACGTCACGAGCGATCAGTCCGTCTCCTCAGGCGTCCGCCACGTCATTGATCAGTTCGGTCACCTAGACGCCATCGTTACCGCCGCAGGATACGGTGTCGCCGGACCCGTTGAGTACACCACCATGGTTGACGCGCACGCGCAGCTGGAAACCAACTTTTTCGGGGTTAGCCGGGTGGTCCTTGAAGCGCTCCCCCACCTGCGTCGCCACGGCGGACGAATCGTCATCATCGGATCTATTGCGGGTCTGATTGGACTCCCCTTCCAGGCGTACTACAGCGCCTCCAAATTTGCCCTCGAGGGTTACGCCGAAGCACTGGCATACGAAGTCGCGCCGTACGCTGTCGACGTGACTGTCGTTGAGCCGGGCAACGTTCGCACTGAATTCACGGCACGCCGCCAATACGTTGCGACGCCAGAACGCCATCCCTACGTCGACGCGAGCGACCGCGCGCTCACGTCAATGGGGCGTGACGAGGCAGGAGGAGCTGACCCCGCCGCCATCGCCGCAACCATCCTGCGTGTTCTCGAAACTCGACGCCCACCTCGGCGACTCACCGCCGGTAAAGCGAGCGAACGAGTCGGTTCGCTGGCCAAGCGTCTCCTGCCCTACCGCGTCTTTGAACGCGGGGCTCGGGGCAGCCTTGGCCTTTAGCGAACTTGACAACTCGGATTCACGACGCCCCGCGCGTACGGTTACGCCCGTTCCTCGGCAATGGAATTACCACCGTCGACCACGACGCACTGGCCCGTGACGTACGACGCGCCCGGAGTTACGAGCCAGGCCACGGCCGATGCCACCTCTTCGGGTCGTGCGCTCCGGCCGACCGGCGATGCGCGACCCTGCACCGCTTCGTGAGCGGTCTGCGAGCCCGTCGCGATCCACCCTGGTGCGACGGCGTTGACCGTCACGTTGCGATCGGCGGTGTCAATGGCCAGGGCGCGGGTTAGACCCACGAGCGCCGCCTTTGCCGCGGCGTAGACGGGCTCGCGGCGCATCGCCATAAACGGGCCCGTGACGCTCGTCACCATGACGACGCGCCCCCACCCGCGCGTCGCCAGAACCGGCACGACCACGTGAGCGATCTGGTAAGCCGTGTCGAGATTGCGCTCGATGCCCGATCGCCAGTGGCCGTAGTCCATTGAATCGATCGAGCCGTTCACCATCACCGGGTCGCTCACGGAGACCATACCCGCGCTGTGGACGAGAATATCCACCGAGCCGAATCGGTCCATCGCCGTCGCTACTAACGCCTCGCTGGTCGATGCGTCATTCAGATCACCGCGCAGTCCCACGGCGTTGGCCAATCCCAATTCGCCCGCGCGATCCATAATTCGATCGCTGGTCGACGAGATGACGACCCGGGCTCCTAACGCCACGAGAAGCCGCGCACTCGCAAAGCCAATGCCCGTCTCACTGCCCGCACCGGTCACGATTGCGGTCCGGCCGTTCAGATCAAAAATCGGCGGCACTTCCACCGCGACTCCTTTGTTCGCTGCATCTTACGTAACACCCACGTGCACCTACGAAATGTCGTGGTGACGCTCGCCGCCACGGTGTCGCCGGCCCGACATCTGCTCACCCACGACCACGCGCCAACGCCAACGCCAACGCGAACAAAGCTTCCGCCAGCATTCGAGACGCCCACCATCAGCGTGGCCAACGCCGTGTCACTCAACGGTGCCGCATCGAGTCACGTCGCCAGTGCCAGCTCCTCGGCGAGAACGGCGACCGACTCGACCACCCGGGACGGCTTATAGGGGTATCGGTTCGCCGACGCCTCATCCGAGACCCCCGAGAGCACCAACACCGTATGCAGACCAGCCTCCAGCCCCGCGACGACGTCGGTGTCCATGCGGTCGCCGACCATCGCTGTCGTCTCGGAGTGGGCTTTTAGTTCTCGCAACGCGGAGCGGATCATGAGCGGATTGGGTTTGCCGATGAAGTACGGCTGGTGGCCGGTTGCTTTGCTGATCAGCGCGCACACCGCGCCGGTCGCCGGCAACGGTCCGTCCAGACTCGGGCCCGTGGGATCGGGATTGGTGGCGATGAACCGCGCTCCTTCGCCAACGAGTCTCACCGCCCGCGTGATTCGATCGAAACTGTAACTGCGCGTTTCTCCAACGACGACGTAGTCCGGATCGTTCTCCGATTGGGTGTAGCCAATGTCGTGCAGCGCCGTCGTGAGGCCAACCTCCCCGATCACGAAGGCCGTGCCACCGGGTCGCTGCGCATTGAGGAACACCGCGGTAGCCAGCGCCGACGTCCAGATGTGGTCTTCGGGAACGTCGAGTCCATTCCAGCGCAGCCGCGCGCTCAGATCGCGGCGCGTGTACATGGAGTTGTTGGTCAGGACCAGGAACGGCGTGCCTCGTTCTCGGAGTCGATCCAGAAACAACGTCGCACCGTCGATCGGGTGCTCCTCGCGAACGAGCACGCCGTCCATGTCCAAGAGCCACGACGCAATGTGCGTCGCGTGCGTCAACGGTGGCCGGGGCTGAGCGTCACCAGTGGTCAAGGCGTAGACCTCCTTCGTCGCTGCTTGCCCATGACCCTACCCGGCGAACGCGCCCCCGACGGGTGAACCAAGTCGTGTCAGACTGTGCGGGTGGCGAGACTCGTCAATCCAGCGGCGCCAGTAAGCACGTCGGTGAGCATTGCCAAGCCGGTCGGTCCGGTGTGCAACCTCAAGTGCGACTACTGCTACTACCTCGACACGACGAGCCTCTTTCCGCGAAACGAGCGGTTTCGGATGAGCGACGAGGTGCTCCGCGCGTACGTCACCGGCGCCATTGCGGGCGCGGGCACCTCGCCGGTCCATTTCGTGTGGCACGGGGGTGAGCCCCTGCTCGCCGGACGAGCGTTCTACGAAGACGCCTTCGAGCTGCAGCGCGAGTACCTGCCAACGGGGTGGACCTGCCTCAACAGCTTTCAGACCAACGGCACCCTCCTCGACGATCGATGGGCGTCATTCATCGCCGACAATCACGTCGCCGTGGGCCTGAGCATTGACGGAACCTCCATCACCCACGATCGCCTACGTCGCGATCGCCACGGACGCGCTACGCACGCTCGCGCATTATCGGCCCTAACTCGATTGCGCGCTCACGGTATCGAGCCCGACGTTCTCTGCACCATCAACGCGGCGACCGCGAAAGAACCCTTGGCGGTGTACCGATATCTTCGTGACCTCGGCATCTCGTGGATTCAGTTCATTCCCGTCGTTGCGCGCGATGACGACGGCGCCGTCACCGCCGAGTCAGTGACCCCCGACGAGTTCGGTTCGTTCCTGTGCGCGATCTTTGATGAGTGGGTTCGCCACGACGTCAACCGGCTCGTCGTCCAAGGCTTTCTCGAAGGGCTCTTCGTCACCACCGATGGTCGCGGCACCTTGTGCGTCTCGGCAGAGACGTGCGGCCAGGTGCTCGCGATTGAGCACGACGGCAGCGTGTACTCGTGCGATCACTTCGTCGACGTGTCGCACCGACTCGGCTCACTACGCGAAGACCATCTCGGTGATCTCGCCAACTCTCCGCGTCAGGTCCGATTCGGCGCCGATAAGCGCGATACGTTACCCAACCAGTGCCGGAACTGCTCCGTTCTCGTCTTTTGTCGCGGGGGCTGTCCCAAGGACCGCTTCGCGTCATCAGCAACAGGCGAACCAGGACTCAACTATCTCTGTGGGGGTTATCGGCGGTTCTTCGAGCACGCGCGACCCCAACTCGAACGGATGGGCGTGCTCGTGTCGAAACGTCAACGGCCGTCCTTGATCATGAGCGAACTCGCCGCGGCTGAGGCCACGCGCGACGAGGCTTTTCGTCGAGCGCGACGCAATGATCCTTGCCCGTGCGGCAGTGGCCGCAAGTACAAACACTGCTGTCTAGCGTCGCGCACCGGCGAGTCGTCCAACACCCTCACTGACTGACCAACGCCTGGCGCGGCCAGTGGGGCCGGCCCGCTACCCCGCGACCGGCGCGTATGAAATGAGCCGCACGTCACGCGAGGATCCCGACCAGACCACCGCCGACGCGCCAGCCGTGGACCGCCAGCGCAGGTAGGGGCGCAGCGACCTCGCCAGCGCGAGCGCCTGCACGCCAGAACCGACGATCGGGTCCGCACCGTGATCGCCGAGCACCACCGCGTACGCCGTCACGGTCGCGTCGCCCACCACGAAGTTGATTGCCATGATGTCGCACCCACCGGCTGCATCGGTGAAGCCTGACTTCACGCCGATGACGCCGCCTTCGCCGACGAAGGGCGTGTACGACGTGACCACACCGGCACCTGGCAGATCTACGGCGGGCAGGGCCACAATGTCGCGAACGATGGGCTCAGCGTTCATGAGATCAACCGCAAGCGTTACCTGGTCACTCGCCGTCGATACGTCACCGCTTTCAATCCCGGTGACCTCGACGTAGTGCGTGTGACGCAAGCCGAGCACGTGAGCGTCGCGGTTCATCACGGCGATGAACGTCGCGTTGCTCCAGCCCGTCAACTCGACCAGCAGGTGGGCGTAGTCGCCGGCGGAGTGCACCAGCAGGCCGCGCAGCAGCGTGCCTTCGCACAACGTCATGCCCTGGACCAGCCGGACGTTTGACTGGTCCGTTTCGACGTCGTAGCGATAGCCGGCCATATCGGCGGCGCTCACGACGTGGCATGGTCCGCGCTGACCGTAGCGAAGCGGGAAGTGGTGCAGTATCACCCAGGTGGTCATCAACTTCGTGATACTGGCGATCGGAACGACTGGCTGACTCGGCGACGCGGCAACAACGTGGAGCGCCGGAATCGCTACCGCGGCACTCTCCTGTGCGGGCCACGCCAAAGCAGTCGGAATCGGGATCGTCGTGGTAGTGGTTGGCACCGTCGTAGTGGTTGGCACCGTCGTAGTGGTTGGCACCGTCGTAGTGGTTGGCACCGTCGTAGTGGTTGGCACCGTCGTAGTGGTTGGCACCGTCGTAGTGGTCGTTGACGCGTAGGGTCGCCTGGCGCCAGCGAAGGCCGGGTCTACCAGGAACAACGAAGTCACGACGAGGGAAGCCAGACCTACGTTGACAGTCAGGTGGCCACGTCGTTTCGATGAGCCGCTCACCGCATCACTGTACTGTGTGCTCGGACGTTTACGGGACAGCGACACCGTAACCCAATTGACATGAAAAACACAGTTCCGTCAACGTCGCATCACCGA
>JAKBCI010000283.1 GCA_021807965.1 Actinomycetes bacterium | reverse complement strand
TTCGAGCTCCTCACGTGGTCCGTCGCGCACCAGCAGCTCGAGCGTCTCGCGGTCGGTCTCGTCGGGGTCCTCGGCGATCCAGGCCGTCACGCGCTCGATCAGGTCGCTCACAACACCGGCACCACCCGCGCGAGCAGGGAGCCGAGCGACGCGGCGGCGGCCTGTCCAACGCCGAGCACCTCGAGGTGGTTGAGTGCCGCCGGCGTCACGCCAGCGGCGAAGTTCGAGACGAGACCCAGGCCGACCACCTCGGCGCCGAGGTGACGCGCGGCGATCGCTTCGAGCACCGTGGACATCCCGACCAGCGTTGCCCCCATCGTGCGGGCCATCGCGATCTCGGCCGGCGTCTCGTAGTGGGGACCGCGCAGGCCGGCGTAGACGCCCTCGGTCAGCTCCGGGGCGGCCGCGCGCACCGCCTCGCGCAGACGAGCACTGTAGAGATCGCTCAGATCGACGAAGCGCGAGCCGTAGCGCTCGGGCGGCGACGGTCCCTCCAGGGGCGACGTCGCCGTGAGGTTCAGGTGGTCGCGAATCAGCACGACCGAACCCGGCGCAATCGCCGGGTCGATGCCGCCGCAGGCGTTCGTGAGCACCACGGTGCGCGCCCCGGCCGCGACGACGGTGCGCACGGCGTGGACGACCTCGTGCGCGCTGCGTCCCTCGTAGAGGTGGATGCGCCCCGAAACCAGCGCAACGCGCCGGCCGGCGAACTCGAGTGACAGCACGCGCCCGCTGTGACCGGCGACCGTCGGGTCCGTAAAGCCGGCCAGCTGCGAGGTCGCCACGTCGCTCGTCGGCGTACCGAGCGCGACCGCCCCCTCGCGCCAGCCCGAGCCGAGCACGATCGCGACGTCGTAGGCGGCCACGCCGCTACGCGCTCGCAGCTCGTCGGCCGCGCGCGCCGCGAGTTCGTACGGGTTGGCCATCACTGGCCGACCGTGTGCCACACCGTCGAGATCTCGACGAAGGCGCGCAGCCGTCGTGCGGGCTCGGTGGGCTGGGACGCGCGTGCGCGCAGGACGCGCTTGATCGAGCGCGCCCCGATCGTCGCGAGCTCCCCGGTCGCCGCGCCCGCACCCTCGAGGTCGATACCGTCCACGTCCTCGTGGGCGCACAGCACGGGCGCGAGCTCGCTCGATCGCCCGGTGATCACGTTCACCAGTCCCGGTGGGAAGTCGGCGATGGCGGTCATCTCGCCGAGCAGCACCGCGGGCGTGGGCCGGGACTCACTGGCCAGGACCACAACGGCGTTGCCAGTCGCGACGGGGGCGAGCACCGACGCCACGAAGCCCTCGAAGGACGACTCGACCGGCGCGATGACCCCGACGACGCCGCAGGGCACCGGCACCGAGAAGTTGAAGTACGGACCGGCGACCGGGTTCGACCCCCCCAATACTTGGGCCACCTTGTCGGTCCACCCGGCGTACCAGACGATGGCGTCGATGCCGCGCCCGACCGTCGCGGCGGCGTCGGCCAGCTCGACACCCTCGACCGCGGCGACGTGTTCGGCCAGCTCGGTGCGCCTCGACTCGGCCATCTCGGCGAGCCGGTAGATCACCTGCCCGCGCAGGTAGGCCGTCGACGCCCACCACTGGCGTTGCGCCTCGCGCGCGGCGCGCACCGCGTCGCGCACGTCCTTGCGCGACCCCTCGGCGACGTTGCCCCAGAATCCACCCGCGGCCGAGGTGACCTCGTAGCTGCGTCCCGACTCCGATCGCACCAGGGCGCCGTTGACCAGCAGCTTGTAGGTCTTTCGCACGGCGAGACGATCAGACATCGAGGTAGGCCTCCAGACCGTGACGACCGCCCTCGCGGCCAAAGCCCGACTCGCGCACGCCGCCGAAGGGACTCGCGGGATCGAACCGGTTGTAGGTGTTCGCCCAGATCACGCCGGCGCGCAGCCGCTCGGCCACCCACAGGGTGCGGCTGCCCTTCTCGCTCCACACGCCACAAGCGAGGCCGTAGTTGGTGTTGTTGGCCTTGGCGACCGCCTCGTCCGGCGTGCGAAAGGTCAGCACGGACAGCACCGGACCGAAGATCTCCTCGCGCGCGATGCGGTGCGATTGGGCGACCCCCGTGAAGACCGTCGGGGCGAACCAGTACCCGCGCGACGGCAGTGCACACGAGCTGGCGTGGCGCGTCGCGCCCTCGGCCTCGCCCGCGCGCGCCAACTCGTCGATGCGCTCGAGCTGTTCGGCCGAGTTGATCGCGCCCACGTCGGTGTTCTTGTCGAGGGGGTCGCCCACGCGCAGCTGCTCGACGCGGCGCAGCAGCCGCCGCGTCACCTCGTCGGCGATTGACTCTTGGACGAGCAGGCGCGACCCGGCGCAGCAGACGTGCCCCTGATTGAAGAAGATGCCGTCGATGATGCCCTCGATCATCTCGTCGATCGGGGCGTCCTCGAAGACGATGTTCGCTCCCTTGCCGCCGAGTTCCAGGGTGAGCCGCGTGCCCCGGTCGCCCAGGCGCTCGTGAATCGCGCGCCCGACCGCGGTCGATCCGGTGAAGGCGATCTTGTCCACG
>JAKBCI010000282.1 GCA_021807965.1 Actinomycetes bacterium | reverse complement strand
GCTGGCGGCGCCTCGGCTTCGACGAGGCGGACTTCGTGCGCGGGGGTTCAGAGCGGCTCTGCGACGCGATGGTCGTGCACGGCGACCTCGACGAGGTCCGCGCCCGGGTCGGTGAGCACCTCGCCCTGGGCGCTGACCACGTCTGTCTCCAGGTGCTCGGGGCCGATGCGGCGCCCCCCCTCGACGACTGGCGCCGGCTCGCAGAGTAGCGCACCGGTGCCCTGGCGGCGTATGACGTCGCCGCCACGAGTCGGGCCAACCCCAGCGCAGGCAGAGCCGGCGCTGGGGTTTACACCCGGTGACCCGTCAGTTCGCAACGTCGAGGCGCCACATTGCCGTACACCGCCTTGCACTTAATAACGACGTTGGGCGTTACCCGCGCGACTCGCACGGCAATGGCCACCCGGTTGAGCGGCGGTCATGCCTGGAGCTGTCGCGCGCACCGCCGTGCGCGAGCGGTCACCTTATCGGTCAGCAGCGTAGTGAAGGGATCTCCGCTCGCACTCGCTCGGTAGGTGCGAGCCGCATCACTGAAGGCGTCGGGGAGCCGCAGCGAGAGGTCGATCGCTCGCGCGACCACCGCTTCGGCGTCCAAACCCATCAGGATCGCTTGGCGCACCCACGTTGCGCGGCCGATAGCGCCGACCCGATAGTGGTTCCCGACCTTCATCGCCAACTTGATCTTGGGCTCGTACGTGCCCCGATACGGGAGTGCCGAGGCGACGTCGTACAGCGGCGCGAGGCGAACCGCTCGCTCCACCAACAGCACCGAGTAGTTCTTCGCGTGGGCGTCTGGCGCGGCGAGAAGCCAGTTAAGTAGCAGCGCATCGACGAACTGCGCCACGACGCGACTGGCGGCCGGTTCGTTGACCTGATCGTGGAGCAACGTCGCGATGCGCTGCGCGCTCGGACCGCCCTCGGATTGGTACTTCTGATCGGGCATGAGGCCCAGGGACTGACCGAGGTCCTCTTGGTGGATCCTTCGAATCGTGCCGTCCGCTTCCTCGACTCGGTCGTAGCGATCGACGCAGAGCGCGCGCTGTCCGGCGAAGTCAACGACCCGACTACGCGCCGCCACGAGCTGGAGGTTGCGCGCCGCGTTGAGACAGAGGTGCTCATTGATGTCGTGCCCGTCCAAACCAGCGGGTGCGGGCTTCACGATGCGATTGGTCGGTACCGCGCCACTCGGCCTGCCCCACCTCCCCGCCACCTCGAGCAACGCGATCTTGGCCTGCGCCCCGCCCAGACTCCAGCGACCCCGGGTGCCCGTGGCGATCCACGCTGACTGGTCCTCGCGCACCGCTTCGAGGAGCCTCGCCACGTCGCCTTCGTCGAGCCACTCAACCTCGTGCGTGCCCTGGGTCGGCGTCGCTCCCGCCTCGAGTAGCTGGAGACCACCCGGCAGGTCAGACCCCACACACTCGAGCAGGGCCATGGGATTGGACGCGGCGACGTGGAACTCCCTGCTCCAGCGACGCAGTACGAGTTCGTTCTCGGGAAGAAGACCCCAGAGGAATGGCGTCACCACCTTGTCGAGGTGATGGGCCGTCGCCAACGGCATCGAACACGACAGTGGCGTAGCCGTACGTTGGAATCGGTAGGTCTCGAGGTAGTCGAAACTGACGCGACCGGCCGTGCGCGAAAGTGAACCGACGTGCTCACCATGGAGAAAGACATCCAACGTGTCGGTTGTCACGGGGTCTCGTGGCGCAGGCTCTCGAGGTGCGCATCGAGGAAGGCGTCGGCCGAAAACTCGGCCGACGCGGCGCTGAGTTCCACGCCGAGAACGCTGAGCAGCGACAGCAGTGGTCCCACGGCAACGCCCGGCTTGCCTGCTTCGACGTCGGCGATCCACCGCCGCGACATGGGACTGCGCGCGGCGAGTTCGTCCAATGTCCACCCGAAGGCCCGGCGCCGGTCACGAACCAGGGCGCCCAGATCTCGCACGGTTCTGATCCGCATCCCTACCTCCGCCCATTGTCGTAACATGCAATATCCTGCATTATTTACTGTAGTGCAGAATATCGCACTTGCCGCCCCTATGTGCAAAGCGGTACGACAACTGAACACTGCTGCAACGTCTGAGTGATGAACGAGATCATGCGAAAGAGCCTCGGGCGTTCACGATCTCGTCAATCGGCAGCCTTCGAGGAAGGATCACGTCACCGGCGCATACACCGGCCCGGTGAATGGCCGTCTCGGGGGAGAACACGTGGCCGCAACGGGGACGTTTCGCATGTCCGCGCAACGCGTCACGACAGGAGGGCCGCGAGAGTAATCGTGCGAACCTTGAACCATCGCCGACGACATGGCGCGGGTAGCCAACGCAACGTCAAACTTCACAGTCGCGCGGCGACGCATCGCCTGGCCCAAGCAACGCGAGCTTCGCCGAGCAGACTCGACGAGCAGTTGCTAGCGCAGCGGACCCTCGCCGGGTCCAAAGACGACGACCTCGGGTCCCGATCCGCCGCGCAGTCGCGCGACGAGTGTCGCAACGATCGCCAGCTCGACTAGCTCCAGCCCCC
>JAKBCI010000281.1 GCA_021807965.1 Actinomycetes bacterium | reverse complement strand
CGCGGCCTTCGCCCACACCGCCGCCTACGACGCCGAGATCGTGGCGTGGATGGACCGCGGCGGCGCGATCGGCGCGCAGCACCACTCGACCGATGCGGTGGTGCCGCCGACGTTGCACCTCACCCTCGAGCGCGCCGATGTCGTGCGCTACGGGGAGAACCCGCATCAGGTCGGCGCGCGATATCGCGTGGCGGGCGGCGCGCCGTGGTGGGACGGTGTGCTCCAGCACGCGGGCACCGCGCTGTCGTATCTGAACCTCTTCGACGCGGACGCCGCCTGGCGGCTCGTGCACGAGCTCGCCGACGACGCGCCGGGGCGAGTGGCGGTGGCGATCATCAAGCACGCCAACGCGTCGGGTGCCGCCGTGGCCGAGACCCTGCACGATGCCTTCGCCAAGGCGCTCGAGGCCGATCCCCAGAGCGCCTTCGGCGGCATCATCGCCGTGGGTGGCGAAGTCGACAACGATCTCGCCACGCTCATCGCGGGTGGCCCCCAGGCCGACGTCATCATCGCCTCGTCGCTCACCGACGAGGCGATCGCCACCCTCACGGCGCGCCGCAAGGCGACCCGATTGCTGAGTGCGCCGGCGCCGGAACCGCTGGGCCGGTCGATCCGCACCTTCGGCGACACCGCCCTGGTGCAGAATGCCGACGAATTGATGGTGCCCGTGGAGCAGTGGCGCTGCGTCACCGAGCGCCAGCCCACGGCGCCACAGCTGCGCGACCTGGCCCTGGCGTGGCGGGTGTGCGCGCGCACGACCTCCAACGCGATCGCGCTCGCCCGCGACGGCGTGGCCGTGGGAGTGGGCGCGGGCCAGCAGTCGCGGGTGGTGGCCGCGGGCATCGCCACGGCCAAGGCGGGCGAGAAGTCCGTGGGCGCGGCGGCGGCGTCCGACGCCTTCTTCCCCTTCGCCGACGGACTCGACGCGCTCACCAGCGCCGGGGTCACCGCGGTCGTCCAACCCGGTGGGTCGGTGCGCGACCAAGAGGTGATCGACGCGGCCAACGCCGCCGACATCGTCATGATGCTCACCGGCGAGCGACACTTCCGACACTAGGAGAGAGATGGCTGAACTACTCGACGGTGAACGACTCGCCGCACGGATCAAGATGGAACTGGCCGACCGCGTCGCGCGTCTGGCCGCGCTGGGTCGCCCGGTGGGCCTGGGCACGGTGCTGGTGGGCGAGGACGGACCCAGCGCGAAGTACGTGGCCATGAAGCACGCCGACTGCGAGGCCATCGGCATCCGCTCGTACCACGAGGAGCTGCCCTCGAGCGCCACACAGTCCGAGGTCGAAGGGGTCATCGATCGATTCAACGACGACGAGAACGTGCACTCGATCCTGGTGCAGCTGCCACTACCCCGGGGCATCAACGAGGAGCAGGTGCTGCTGCGCATCAGGCCCGACAAGGACGTCGACGGACTGCACCCGACGAATCTGGGCCGACTGGTGATGGGCACGCCGGGACCATTGCCCTGCACCCCGGCGGGCATCGTCGAGCTGCTCTCGGCGCATTCGGTGCCGGTCGAGGGTCGTCACGTGGTCATCATCGGGCGCGGTCTCACGATCGGGCGCCCGCTGGCGCTGCTGCTGGCGATGAAGCGTCCCGGCTGCAACGCGGCGGTGACCGTGGTCCACACGGGTGTCGACGACATGGGGGCCCTCACGCGCAGCGCCGACGTTATCGTCGCGGCGGCCGGGGTGGCGGGCCTGGTGACCCGCGACATGGTCAAGCCGGGTGCGGCGGTCGTGGGTGCCGGCACCAGTTGGTCGGGGACTAAATTGATGAGCGACGTCGCCGAGGACGTCGCCGACGTCGCGGGGTGGATCACGCCGCGCATCGGCGGCGTGGGTCCGATGACGCGTGCCATGCTGTTGCGTAACGCCGTACTCGCTGCGGAGAAGGTTCAATGACGACTACTGACGAGTTCGGCCGAGAGTTCGACGAGCGCCCCTGGGGCAACTACACGGTGCTCGACAGCACACTGGCGGACCACAAGGTCAAGCGCATCGTCGTCGCGCCGGGGAAGCGATTGAGCTATCAGACCCACAAGTTCCGCGCCGAGCACTGGTTCGTCGTCTCGGGCCGGGCCACCGTCGTGCTCGACGGACGCGTGCTCGAGCTGGGACCCGGGGAGTCGGTCGACATCGCCATCGGCGCAGCGCACCGCTGCGAGAACCACGACGACGAACCGGTGGTCTTCATCGAGGTCCAACACGGCACCTACTTCGGCGAGGACGACATCGTGCGTCTCGAGGACGACTTCGGTCGCGACTAGTTCAGTGCGCATCGACCAACTGCTCGCCGCGGGTCTCACGCGGTCGTTCGAATTCTTCCCGCCAAAGACCAGTGAGGAGTCGGCGACCCTGACCGCGACCCTGTCGGAGCTCGAGACCCTCGAACCCTCCTTCGTCTCGGTGACCTACCGCGGCGGACGCGAATCGCGCCAACGCACCTTCGACCTCGTCACCGAGATTCAGCGCCGGGGCCACCTCGTCTCGATGGCCCACCTCATCTGCGTGGGG
>JAKBCI010000280.1 GCA_021807965.1 Actinomycetes bacterium | reverse complement strand
CGGGCCGGACATCCGCCACGTCATCATCGGCAACGAAGGTGCGCTGTGCTTCATCACCGAGGTGACGGTCAAGCTCTTCGCCTACCGGCCTGAGAACAACCGCTACCAGGGCTTTCTCGTGCAAGACATGCGAGCGGGTCTGGCCATTTTGCGGACGGTGATCACCGAGGGGTATCGCCCGGCGGTGTGCCGGCTCTACTCGCCCGAGGACGCCCGCCAACACTTCGGCGACCTCGACCCCGAGCGCTGCCTGTTGCTCTTTGTCAGTGAGGGCCCGGCGGGCATCGCCGCGGCGACGGCCGACGCGATCGAGGCAATCATGGCCGACCAGCCCCACGAGGTGTTCGACCCGGCGCGCATCGAGTCGTGGTTCGCCAATCTGAACTGGGGAATGGACAAGATCCTCGCCGAGCAGGCGACGATGCGTACGCAGCACCACCTCGGCTACACGACCGAGATCTCGGCGAACTGGTCCCAGATCGGCGACATCTACGACGCGGTCATGACGCGGATCCGAACCACCTACCCCTACGCCAAGGATCTCACGATGCTCGGCGCCCACTCGTCGCACAGCTACCAGACGGGCACCAATCTCTATTTCGTCTACGACTACGACATCGACTGCGAGCCTCGCGACGAGATCACCAAGTACCACATACCGATCAACGCGATCATCGTCGAAGAGTCGCTGCGACTGGGCGGGTCGATGGTGCACCACCACGGCATCGGCAAGTACCGTACTGCGTGGACCGAGCAGGAGCACGGCAGCGCCTACTACATCCTGCGAACGCTGAAGAGCGCTTTCGATCCCCAGGACATCATGAACAAGGGCACGATCTTCAAGGCGAACTGAACATGGCCCAGCGCTACGTCATCGCCATCGACAACGGCTCCCAGAGCACCAAGGTGTCGATCATCGACCGCGACGGCACGGTCGTGAGCGAGGCTCGCCAGGCGTTGCGCCCGAGCAACACACCACGGCCCGGGGTCGTCGAACACCCCGACGACGACATCTGGGAGTCGATCGGCGTGGCCAGCCGGACCGCCATGGCCCAGTTCGACGGCGACCCCGCTGACATCGCTGGCGTGGGTCTGTGCACCATTCGCTTCTGTCGAGCGATGCTGCGAGCCGACGGCTCGCTCGCGAGTCCCGTGCTCAGCTGGATGGACGAGCGCGTCTCGCGACCCTACGTGCCCGATGATCCGACGGTGCGCTACGTCACCACGTCCTCGGGCTACGTGACCCATCGTCTGACGGGCGAGTTCCGCGACACCGCCGCCAACTATCAAGGCGTCTGGCCGATCAGCACCGATCGCTGGTCGTGGCTCGAGGACAGCGAGGGCTTCGCCGACTATGGCATCGACCGAGCGATGCTCGTCGAACTCGTGATGCCGGGCGAGCCACTCGGCGCGGTGACCCGTGACGCGGCCCGGCACACCGGCATCGAGGCGGGCACCCCCGTCTTCGCGACGGCCAATGACAAGGCCGTCGAGGCGCTCGGCAGCGGGCTGCGCACCGCCGACGAGCTCCTGGTGTCGCTCGGCACCTACATCGCCGCCATGTCACTCGGTACGTCCAATAGAACTGACGCGACGGGGTTCTGGTCCAACTTCGCTTCCACCCCCCACGACTACCTCTACGAGAGCCTCGGAGTGCGCCGCGGAATGTGGACGGTGAGCTGGTGGCGAGACCTCCTCGGCGCCGAGGTGCTCGACGGTGCGGCAGGTTCCGGTCAGAGCCCGGATCAGTTCCTGGACGACGGGGCCACGCTCGTCGGTCCGGGCTCTGATGGCTTGATGGTCATTCTCGACTGGTTGGCTCCGACCGATCAGCCATTCCGAAAGGGTTCCATCCTTGGCTTTGACGCGCGGCACGGGCGGTTCCACGTGCACCGCGCCATCCTCGAGGGAATCGCGCTGACCATGGCCCGTCACACGCGCGCGATGGCGTCCGAGCTCGAGCGAGACTTCACCCAACTGATTCTCTCGGGCGGCGGTGCGCAGTCGCCGTTGTTCGCCCAGATCTTCGCCGACGTCTTCGACCTGCCCGTCACGCGCTCGACCGTGTCGAATGGGGCTGGGCTGGGCGCGGCGATCTGTGCCGCCGTCGGTTCCGCGATGCACCCGTCGTGGGATGCGGCCGTCGCCAGCATGGTCCATTGGCGCGAACCCGTCGTACCGATCCATGAGAACCACGAGCGCTACCAGCAGCTGGCGGCAATCTACGACGGGGTCCCTCAGTTCACCGACTCGATCTACCGGTCGTCCTTCGAGATTTTCCACTAGCCACCGGAGCCCGCCGTTGCCGGGTCCCGGTCGATGGTGTAACCGCGGGTCGCCAGCGCCAGCGCCAGCGCCAGGTCGGACCGGGGCGACCGGCTAGCGAGCGAGGGACTCCGCGATCGCGGCGATGCCCCTGCCCCACGCCTGGAGCGTGTTGCCCGGCAGGAAGGCCGCGCCCGACGAGTTGTGGTCGACCACGGGAATGGCCACGTAGCGCTCGTTGCCCGCGGGGTCGATGAAGTAGGT
>JAKBCI010000016.1 GCA_021807965.1 Actinomycetes bacterium | reverse complement strand
CCGCTCGGCCTTCACATCACCAATGGCGGGCAACGCGCTGATGAGGTCGTACGCACGCATCTGCGCCACGCACTCTTCTCGATCAGCCAACGCGAACAACTCCGCTAAAGAAAGTTCACCCGACTTCACCTGACGTTTCACCTCCGCCCGGCGACGGCGGTTGGCGACGGCGAGCCGCGAAGCGGCAACCCGCTGCTCTTGCGACAAAGTGGGCGGTGTCGGTGTCACGGCCACAGAATACATCTCGACGGGCCGCTGTGCAGGCCTCAATCAGGGGAAAACCGCCGCCAGATCGTCGCGCCAGCGTTGCACCGCGTCCTCGAGGTCGCTCGACCGCGGACCGCGCTCGAGAATCGCTCTACTCACGTTGATCAGGAATGATCCGGGAGCAACCCCGTTCAGCAGTCGATGCGCCATGCTCAGCGTCGCCCCTTGGGCGCCTACCCCGGGCACGAGGAGCGGGCCCCCCAAGAGACCGAGGTCAAAGTCGGGACGCGAGCGCGTCGCACCCACGACGGCACCACCAACACCCTCACCGGGAAAACGATCATTCACCGAGGTCAGAGCCCGCAGCACCGCGACTTCGACTGCGACTCGACCTCTGGTCGTTGCCTCTTGGATCTCTCGTCCGTCGTCGTTTGACGTCGCTGCGAGAACGAAGACTGCACGCCCCGCATCACTGGCCCGGCTGAACAGTGGCCCCAACGCGTCAACGCCCAGATACGGGCTCGCCGTGACGGCATCGACCGCCAACGGTGACTGGTCACCCAGCCACGCCTCGGCGTATCCGACGTTCGACGAACCGACGTCACCCCGCTTGGCGTCGGCAATGACGAGAATGGAGGCGTCACGCGCCTCGCGGATGATCCGCTCGAGCACGTGGTAGCCCGCTGCGCCAAATCGCTCGAAGAACGCGACTTGGGGCTTCACCGCCCCGGCGACGGGTAGCGCGGCCTCGAGGATGGCGCGAGCGACGTAGTCGAGCCCCGCGACGTCGTCAGGTCGATCCCATCGCCGCATCACGTCGCCGCTTGGATCGATTCCCACGCAGAGTGGCCCGCGGTGGTCGAGCGCGTTACGAAGCCGCACGGCGAAGGGCTCAGCCATGCGCGGCCCCCACGAGTTCCTCGACGTCCTCAACACCGTGCGCGATCATCCAGTGACCCAGCTGGCGCTGGATTCGCCACGGCGCGCGCGGATCGGCGAAGATCGCCGTACCAACTTCGACCGCGTTAGCGCCCGCCATCAGCATCGCCACCGCGTCCGAACCCGTCCGTACGCCACCGACGCCGACGATGGCGACGCCGGGTAGCGCGCGACGGCAGTCGTACACGGCCCGCAGCGACACCGGCAAAATGCCCGGACCGCTCACGCCGCCACCCACACCACCCAGTACCGGCCGCCGGGCCTCGACATCAATGGCCAGCCCGAGCATCGTATTGACCAGCACCACGGCGTCGGCGCCGGCCGCCACGGCGGCCGTGGCGATGCTTACGAGATCAGGCGTATTGGGGCTCAGTTTGATCCAGACCGGGCGCCCGCTGGTACGCGCGGCCGCGACGATATCCACAGTCGCGTTTACCGAGTGCGCGAACATTGACGAACGATCCTCGAGGTTCGGACAGCTCGCGTTGGCCTCGACCGCGACCACGCTGGTCCCCTCGAGCGCCGCGGCGGCGTCAGCGAATTCCTGAACCGTTCGACCCCAAATCGAGGCCACGACCGTAACGTCGCGCGCGCGCAGCGATGGCTCGTGCTCTAGTCGCCACGTCGCCACGCCCGGGCCGGCGAGACCCACCGAATTGACTAGGTGCTCACCCACCGCAGTCACCCGAGGCGGTGGGTTGCCGGGCCACTCGAACGCGGCGAGGGACTTCGTCACGAATCCGCCGAGCTCAGCCATATCACCGTATCCCGCCAGTTCCACACCGAATCCAGCCGTGCCCGACGCGGTGAGAATGGGCGACTTCAGTATCACCGAGCCCACCCGGACCCCGAGGCTGCCACTCACTGGCGGTGCAGGTCCTGTAGTGACCGAACACGCCACCCGTGCTGGCGCGTGTCGGCGATGCCCCGCGCGGCGGCGAATCCCGCGCTCAGCGTGGTGAGACACGGCACGCCGTGGGTCACGCTGGCGTGACGAATGAGCGCACCGTCGACCTTGGCTACACCGCCGGACGGCGTATTGATGACCAGTTGCACGGCGCCGTCGCCGATGAGCGACACCGCGTCGACCCCGAGCGTCGCCAGTCCGACCTTGCCGACCAACGTGGTGACCGTCACGCCATTGGCACGCAGGTATCCCGCCGTGCCAACCGTTGCCGCCACGGTGAAGCCCAGTGCCACCAGCTGACGCGCCAGCTCGAGTCCCCCCACCTTGTCACGGTCGGCCAGCGACATGAACACCTGACCACCGTCGGGCAGTCCCGTGCCCGCCGCCAGCTGCGACTTCGCGAACGCAATGCCGAAGCTCTCACCGATTCCCATCACCTCGCCCGTCGACCTCATTTCGGGACCGAGAATCGAGTCCACGGCGGGGAACCGATTGAACGGCAGCACCGCCTCCTTCACGCTGACGTACGGCGGGCGCGGCGTCTGCGCCGGCACGATTCCCGCATCGCGCAGCATCGCCAACGACTGTCCGAGCATCACGCGTACCGCAACCTGAGCGAGCGCCACTCCCGTCGCCTTCGCGACGAAGGGGACCGTTCGGCTCGCCCGCGGATTCGCTTCGAGGACGTAGACCTCGTCATCCTTGACGGCGTACTGAACGTTAAGTAAGCCCACGACCCCTAGCGCTTCGGCGATACGCGACGTTATCTGATTGATCGTCGCGATGATCCCGTCGCCCAGGGATTGCGGCGGCAGCGCGCAGGCGGAATCTCCCGAGTGAATTCCCGCCTCTTCGACGTGCTCCATGACGCCAGCCACGAAGACGTCCCCCGCCGTGTCGCGCACCGCGTCCACGTCAACCTCGATCGCGTCCTCGAGGAAACGGTCCAGCAGTATCGGCCGGGTCACGCTGACTCCGCCTTCGCGAGCCAGCGCACCGTGCGCGCCGGTGAGGTCACGCATCACCCGCCCCAAGGCGGTGGCGTCGTACACGATTTCCATGGCGCGGCCACCGAGCACGTAGCTCGGCCGCACCAGCACCGGGTAGCCGATTTGCTCGGCTACGGCCAACGCCTCGTCGGCGGTGACCGCAACGTCCCCCGGCGGCTGGCGAAGGCCCAGATTGCGACAGAGCGTCGACCAGCGTTGCCGGTCTTCGGCCGCGTCGATCGCGGCCACCGGCGTGCCGAGAACCAACGAGGGGTCTAACGAGTGCGCCAACTTGAGCGGCGTCTGGCCGCCGAGGGAGACGATAACCCCGATTACGCGCGCTCCGTCAACGCACGCCGCCTCTTCGGCGGCGATGACCTCGGCCAGGTCCTCAGGCGTGAGCGGCTCGAAGTAGAGCCGATCCGACGTCGAATAGTCCGTCGACACCGTCTCGGGATTGCAGTTCACCATCACCGACTCCAGACCCATCTCGCGCAGCACGTACGACGCGTGTACGCAGCAGTAGTCGAACTCGATTCCCTGGCCGATACGGTTGGGACCCGAACCAAGAATAATGACTCGGTCACGGCTCGACGGATGGACTTCCGTCTCGTCCTCGGTTGTTCCGTAGTGGTACGGCGTGTGCGCTGCGAACTCGGCGGCGCACGTGTCGACCGTCTTGTAGGTCACCGGTGCCACGGCGCGTCGCGCCTCGGCCACTCGGTCCAGCTCCTCGCCGGTGATGGCGGCGACCTGCGCATCCGAGAAGCCCCACTGCCGGTAACGGCGCCACGTTCGCGCGTCGAACGTCGTCACGTCCGCGGCGCCAAGTTCACGCTCGCGGATCACGATCTCGTTCATCTGGTCGATGAACCATGGATCGATCTTGGTGCGAGCAGCGGCCTCAGCTACGCTGGCCCCTCGCCACATCACCTCGTGCAGTGCGTACAGGCGCTCCGGCGTCGCCACCTCGCAGCGATGCCAGAGCGTCTCGTCATCAACGTCAGCGAACTCTCGATTGGGCCCCGCGGCGAAACCGGCCCGACCCTGTTCCAGCGATCGAATTGCCTTCTGCAGCGACTCGGCAAAGTTCCGTCCAATCGCCATGACCTCACCGACCGACTGCATACGCGTTCCGAGCACCGACGACGCACCCGGGAGCTTTTCGAACGCCCAGCGGGGAATCTTGGTCACTACGTAGTCGAGCACCGGCTCGAAGCTCGCCGGGGTTGATTTGGTGATGTCGTTGACGATCTCGTCGAGGCTGTAACCAACCGCGAGTCGTGCCGCGATCTTGGCGATCGGAAAACCCGTCGCCTTGGAAGCCAGCGCGCTCGAACGGCTAACCCGAGGATTCATCTCGATAACCAGTCGTTCCCCGGTCGCGGGATTCACCGCGAACTGCACGTTCGAACCGCCGGTCTCCACGCCGATGCGGCGCAGGATGGCGAAGGCGTCGTCGCGCATCGCTTGGTACTCGACGTCCGAGAGCGTCTGGGCCGGTGCGACCGTCACCGAGTCGCCGGTGTGCACGCCCATCGGATCAACGTTCTCGATGCTGCAAACCACGACGCAGTTGTCGTGGCGATCGCGCATCACCTCGAGTTCGAACTCCTTCCACCCGGCGATGGAACGCTCCACCAGAATCTCGCCCACCGGCGACGCGGCGATGCCCTCACGGGCCAGTCGTCGCAGTGCGACGTCATCCTCGGCGATACCGGTGCCCGCACCGCCGAGGATGTAGCTCGGTCGAATGATGATGGGCCAGCCGATTCGTTGCGCGATCGCGAGTGCCTCGTCGACGTCGTGAGCGAACCCTGATTCGGGAACACCGAGCCCGATGTCGGCCATGGCGGACTTGAACAGCTCGCGGTTCTCCGCCGTCTCGATGGCCTCGGGACGGGCCCCGATAACCTCGACGCCGAATCGTTGCGTTACCCCCGCCCTCACCAGCGCCATCGTCAGGTTGAGGGCCGTCTGGCCGCCGAGCGTCGGTAGGAGCGCATCGGGACGTTCTCGTTCGATGATCTCGCTCACCACGCCAAGGTCCAGTGGTTCAACGTAGGTAACGTCAGCGGTCGCCGGGTCGGTCATAATCGTCGCTGGATTCGAATTCACCAAGATCACGCGGTAGCCCTCGTCACGCAGGACCTGGCAGGCCTGGGTACCCGAATAGTCAAACTCGCACGCCTGGCCGATCACAATCGGTCCCGACCCGATCACCATGATCGAATGGATGTCGTCGCGCCGAGGCATCACACCACCGTTCTCCGGCCACGTTCGATGAGCGCGGCAAATCGTTCAAACAGATACCGAGCGTCGTGTGGTCCGGGCCCCGCTTCGGGGTGATACTGGACCGAGAAGCAACGCTCTGATTCGACGGCCAAGCCCTCGACCACGCCATCATTGAGGTTCCGGTGCGTGACGACCGCCCGATGCAGGGACCCCGCATCCACGGCGTAGTTGTGGTTCTGGGCGGTGACTTCGATTTTGCCCGTCGTGAGGTCCTGTACCGGATGGTTGCTCCCGTGGTGGCCGAAGGGCAACTTGTATGTCGTGGCACCGAGCGCGTTGGCGAGTAGCTGATGGCCTAAGCAGATGCCAAAGAGTGGCACCTCGCCAATCAGACCTTCGACTTCAGCAACGTAGCGCGCGAGCGCGGCCGGGTCGCCGGGCCCGTTGGACAAGAAGACGCCGTCGGGCTCGAGGGCGAGCACGTCGGCGCTCGTCGACGAGGCAGGTACCACCGAGACGCGAAACCGATTCGCCAGCTGGCGAACCATCGTCGCCTTCACGCCGTAGTCGATTGCCACCACGTGTCGCGCGCCATCGCCGCGCGCGTAGGGCGTCATCGTCGAAACGCTCGACACCAGGTCCAGCCCGTCGGTACCCACCGCCCGCGACGCGGCGTCGGCCACGGTGGCGAGATCGGCGTGGCCGAAGGCGCCCGGCAGCGCCCCGTGAGCACGAAGGTGCCTCGTCAGGCGCCGCGTGTCAACGCCGACGATCGCCGGAACGTGGTGCCGCACGAGGAATGGTTCGAGGGCCCCCTCGGCGCGCCAACTCGAAGGCGACAGCGACAGCTCGCGCGCCACCAGACCTTCGCACCACGGTCGCGCGGCCTCATCGTCCAGTGCACTGACGCCGTAGTTCCCAATGTGCGGATACGTGAACGAGATGATCTGACCCGCGTAGCTGGGATCGGTGATGACCTCTTGATAGCCACTCAACGCGGTATTGAAGACGAACTCCCCGCTCGTAACACCCGACGCGGGCAGAAAGCCCGCCGCGTACCCCTCGAACGTTGCGCCATCAGCGAGCACCAACGCGGCGGGTGCCCGATTCACGAGAGGCTCCCGCCGTCGACCACCACGGCGCCGTTCACCATCGTGCAACGAACGCGTCCCCGTAACTCGCGACCCAGATAGGGGGAGTTGCTGGCGAGGCTCTGCAGATTCGAGTGAGCCTCCCAGCGCTCGGTTGGGTCAAAGACGACCAAGTTGCCATCCTCGCCCACCTCCACCGCGCCGCCGTGTCCACCGTGACGCGGTCGCGAGTCCACCTGGCGTAAGCCGGCGATCGTCGCCGGATTGCGACTCAAGACGGCGAAGAATCGCTGCGGGTCACACTCGCCGGCACCCAGCGCCTCGTACGTCAGCGACGCCGCGTGTTCGAGACCGAGCATGCCGGCCGGCGCCTCGTCGAATGGAAGATCCTTGCGTTGCGCGGCGTGAGGCGCGTGATCCGTCGCCACGGCATCGACGGTGCCCTCGCGCAGGGCTCGACGGACCGCGTCTACGTCGTTCACCGAGCGCAGCGGCGGGTTCACCTTGTAGGACGCGTCGTACGTCGCGCAGGCTGACTCGTCCAAGGTGAAGTGATGAGGCGCGACCTCGCAACTCACCCGCAGGCCCTCTGCTCGAGCGCGCGCCACGAGATCGAGCGACCGGGCGGTCGACAGGTGCAAGAAGTGCAGGGCCGCACCAGTAACCCGCAGCAGAGCGAGATCGCGAGCGACCATAATCTCCTCGGCGACCGCCGGACGTCCGATGAGACCGAGCCGGCTGCTCAACGCACCCTCATTCATCGATCCCTCGGCACTCAACGCTGCGTCTTCGCAGTGTTGAGCGAGTCGGACGCCGAGCGGACGCGCGTAGCTAAGCGCCCGCCGCATGACGGCGGCGTTTTGCACGCCCACGCCATCATCGGTGAAGAGCCGCACGCCGAGCGCCGCTAATTCCGCCATGGGCGCCAGGCGTTCGCCCTGGCGACCGAGTGTGATCGCGCCAGCGACCGCGACGTCGACGACGGCACGCGAGCCCTGGTCGAGCACGTAGGTGACCAGAGCGACGTTGTCGAGCGCCGGTTCGGTGTTGGGCATCGCGAGCACCGCGGTGAATCCCCCCACCGCCGCGGCTCGTGCACCGCTGGCGATCGTTTCGGCCGCTTCGTCGCCTGGCTCGCGCAAATGCGTGTGCAGGTCTACGAAGCCCGGACCCACCCAGCAGTTCGTCGCGTCGATCTCTCGGCACCCACTGGGAACGTCACGACCCACCCCGGTCCCCACGGCCGCGATCCGTCCGTCAACCACCAAGACATCCGCCATCCCCGCGCCACCGGGGTGCACCACCAAGCCGTTGCGCAGCACGACGGGCTCCATCACGCCACCTCGCGCGGCGCCGCGATGGTGAGATACAGCACGGCCATTCGTATGGGCACGCCGTTACTGACTTGGCGCTCGATGATGGCTGCGGGCAGGTCGGCGACCGACGAGTCGAGCTCGACGCCACGATTCATAGGGCCCGGGTGCATGATCAGCGTCTCTGGCCGTAAGCGCCGCGCTCGACTCGCAGTCAGGCCGAAGGTAGCGGTGTACTCCGAAACGCTCGGCACGAATGAGCCCGCGCCGCGCTCGTGCTGCAGTCGCAGGAGACCGATAACGTCCGCCCACTCGATCGCGTCATCGAAATCATCGACCACCTCAACGGGCCACGTACTGATATCGACCGGCAACAGCGTGCCCGGAGCCGCTACACGCACGCGGGCGCCCAGTGCCACGTACGCGTCGATGTCGCTGCGCGCTACTCGGCTGTGCAAGACGTCGCCCACGATCAGCACGCGCAGGCCCTCGAAGACCGACGAACCAGAGTCGATCGCGCTCACGCCTCGTCGCTCGGCGAGGACCTGGCGGATGGTGAAGACGTCGAGCAAACCCTGCGTGGGGTGCTGGTGGAGTCCGTCGCCGGCGTTGATCACGCGTACGTGAGGAACGTATCGGCTCACCTGCTCGGCGGCGCCGCTCGAACGGTGCCGCAGAACGACCGCGTCGATGCCCAGCGCGTCGATGGTGGCGATGGTGTCGCGCAGCGACTCCCCCTTCTTCACACTGCTCGACGCGACCGCCAACGAGAGCACGTCGGCGCTGAGGCGCTTGGCAGCCGTCTCGAAGCTCAGTCGCGTCCGTGTTGACTCTTCGTAGAAGAGTGACGCAACCACTCGCCCCTTCAGGGCCGGCACCTTCTTCACCGTGCGCTGGTGCACCTCGACGAACGATTCGGCGGTGTCGAGCACCTCGACGACGGCGTCGCGAGTCAGATCGTGCAGCGTCATCAGACTTCGGCCGCGAATGCTGTCGATCACGACGTCTCCTCGCCGATCCATACGCCGTCGATCGTCGCGACTATCGCCTCGTGCGATGACGTTGGTAGGTTCTTGCCGACGAAATCAGCACGAATGGGAAGCTCCCGGTGCCCTCGATCCACGAGTACCGCGAGTTCGATAGCCCGGGGTCGCCCCCACTCGGCCAGGGCGTTAAGCGCGGCTCGAATGGTACGTCCGGTGTATAAGACGTCGTCCACGAGCAGGACTGTCTGGTCGGTGAGATCGGTGGGAATCAGCGTCCCTCGGGCCTCGGTGAGCGGCCGACGGAGGTGATCGTCACGAAAGTAGGCAACGTCGAGGTAGCCGAGCTTGACGTCGACGTCGCCGATCGCCAGGATCGCGGCGCCCAACTGGTTGGCTATCGGGACGCCACCGGCTTGCAGCCCGAGGATCACGAGTTCGCAACCGTCGGCGTTTCGCTCAACGACCTCGTGAGCCATCCGTCGGATCGCTCGTCCCACGTCGTCACGTCGCAGCAGCTGCGAACGGGCTACGAACGCGCCGGGGAGCCCACCGGCCTCTTCAGGTACCTTCGACACGCTGCCTCCCGCCGTACGGGCCTCACGGGACCCGCTTCACGACGACGGCCGCAACTCTAGCAGGCCGCACGTGGTCGTGACTACCGATTGGAATCCACCGCGGGACCGGCGAGCGTTCGCGTGAGCAACGTTGACGATCGACCAGTGAGCCGATCGATGACGCTACCAATTGACCCCTCGTTGTCGATGGCGCGACGGATGACGATCGCGAGCGTCGGTAACGCCCAAAAGTCACCGCACACCCACAAGATCGCGGCTCCGATCTGCTGGTCTGCGAAGGGTGAGAGGGTCACGCCCGGCACGTGCGCGTACACCGCATACCAACTCACCGTAGTGAGAATGCTCATGGAAATGGCGAGAATCGTCATGACGGCATTGGTCGCCACAATCGCGCCGATCTGCCACACGGGGCCTTTGGCGGGCTTCATGGGCGCAGACGAGTAGATCTGCAGCCAAAAGAGCGTTCCCGTCGCGACGAAACTACCGTGCATCAGCCAGACGTGAACGAACTGGTTCCGCTCGGCCAGGTCGAACAGCGCTGGGACGTGCCAGGCCACCATAGCCACGTTGAGTAGCGCGAGCGCGAGCCACGGATTACGGACAAACCTTCCGAGACGCCGCAACCAGCGCGTCGATCGTTTGAGAAAGAGAAATCGACCGAGACGCCGCCGGGCTTTGACCGGCAGCGCGAAGAGCAGCGGTATCCACGGCGATCCCGACACGATCAGCATGGGCACGAAAAACGCGATCACGATGTGCTGGATCATGTGAACGAAGAAATAGCGTCCCGACCAGTAGTCGATCGGCGACACGACAGCCACCGTGAGCAGAACGAGCCCACCGTAGAAAACGAGCGAACGTCGACGGCGTCGTTGCCGATTCGACGCCGACGAACGGTGCGCCAGTCGCGACAGTCCGATCTCGTGCGCGACCACGGTAGCGAGTACCACCGCGATCATCGGATCGGCACTCCAGTGGTGCGCGAGGTAGTTCACGTCACCGGCCGATCCTGGCTGCCACTCGCCTCAGCGCCACGCGTCGTCGCCCCACGCGTTGTCCGCACGCGAGCGCTCCTCGTCACGGTGGCGTTCGTCATCACGTTCACGGCGAATGGATTCCGCGAGTTCACGCTGGTGCGCTTGCCACGCGTTTAGCATCCCCTCGTATTCCGGGGCCAAACCCGGCTCGCGCGTACGACGCCGCGGCGATCGTTCGCCGTGCAGCACTTTCCACCACATGTACACGGCGAAGCCCCCGAGCAACGGCCATTCAAACACGTAGGCCCAACTCAGCTCATTGCCGCCCTCGGCGCGACCAAGCTCGAACCAGAAGGCGAGCGCACAGAACGCGAGTCCCACGAGCAGCGTGACGTGCACTCGCCACGCCTCAGCACTCGTGAGGCGACGAGGCGCTTCGCCGTCCGGCCCGTCAGCACCACTCATCACCAAACTGTACTGCCGCCAACTCACGCTCGACACTGAGAAGGTCGTCAGAATCACTAGGGTGGAAGCCCAATGGCCGCCTCCGACGATTCCGATTCCGAACAGCGGTTAACCCCCGACGCGCCGCCGACGCTCTCGGACGATCGCCGCGCCGCGTTGCGGGCTGGACGCACGCCCGTACCCCAGCGATTTATCGTGGCCGTCGTCGTGACCTTCATCATCCTCGGGCTCGGCGGCATCGTCCTGGAGCGGATCATCGGTACGCCGGGCGCCGCGAACGTCGTCCCCACTTCGCCGTCGCCGACTCCATCGCCCCCGGCGTCACGCGACGCCATCCTCGGTCTGAGCCATCTCGCCGGGCGTCGAGCGTTTCCGTTCGTCCTCACCGATCAACGCGGCCAAGCGTGGTCCCTCGCTGGAGCTCGCGGTCGGGTCGTCATTCTCGCGTTCTACAATCGCGACTGCAACGACATCTGCCCGGTCTTGGGATCGGAACTCTCGATCACCCTGCGGTTGCTCGGCTCCAACGCCGACCACGTGGTGGTGGCGATAGTTAACACCGACCCAACGCACGCCAACGTTCTGCGAGATCCCCGGGCACTGACGGTACCCGGTCTCGCGGGGCGATCGAACGTGGTCTTTCTCAGCGGTTCGCTCGACGCGCTCGATTCGGTATGGACACGCTACGGCGTCGAAGTCCGCGTTGCCCCGCCAGCGCCGGTCATCCACAGCGACGAGCTCTACGTCATTGACACCCACGGCGCGCTGCGCGATCTCGTCACACCATTCGCCAACGAAAGCCGTACTGGCCTCGAATCGCTGAGCGGTCCCACGCGTCTACACTTCGGCGCGGCCCTCGCCGAGGTCGCCGGTAGTCTGTTGCCGTGAAGACACCCGACAGCGACATCCGCGCGAACTCGTACGATCCCGCGTCGATGCCGGCGTCGTCCTTGTCGACGTTGCGAGCGGTGTGGTACCGCCGTCCCTGGTTTCTCGTCACCGTCGTCGTGGCGGTCGTCGTCGTCGTGTCCGTCGTGTCGGACCTGCCGCACCCGGTGACCCGCGCGAGCGACGCGGCACTACAAAACGATACGATCACGCTGATCAACACCGACATTGCGCCGTGCAGCTTCGCCCTCAAGGAGAGTTTTTCGTTCTACAACGAACTGCGCTCGGGAACGCTATCGGCGGGCAACATCGCCCAGGTGCCCAAACTGCTCACCGATGACCAAGTCTCGTGCACCCTCGCGAGCGGGCCGATCTACGATCTAAGCAACAACATTGAGCCCTCCAATACGAAGGCGGGCCAGTACATCCAGACCATGGCCGCGCTCGTAATCTCCTGGGCGACCAATGACGTTAAAGACTCCATCTACGACATCATCAACTGCTTCAAGCGTCCCACTGTCACGAACTCGTCATGGACTCGCGACCTCACTCGGCGCCAGGCGTACCTTACCCAGGACCGAATAAAGATCCTGTCACTGGTTCACAAGGCCGGAGACACCGTGCATCAGAGACTGCTCGCCGTCGCGATACCGGTGCTGCCGCACTTGCTCGGAACGTAGGTCACTTCGGGCCGAAAAAGCCGCGAGCCCGCTCGTGGCGCACGAGCCGGTAGAGCTCGTCGTCGGGATCATCCTCAGATTGCAGCCACTGCACCAAATTCCAAAACACGATCGGTAAGAACACCGCGGCGGACACCATCCACATCACGCCCGCCGCCAACTGATGGTCGGCGGCGAGCGAGATCGCCCGATGTGCGTTCGACCGAAACACGTCGTACCACGACGAGCGCGACATGCCGTTCAAATACGCAACGATCCAGACCACCCACATCACCACCGCGGAGATGCCGATCCGATACGGCCGACTGGTGCCGGGCCGAATTGGTGGCGACTCGATCAGGTGGCAGAACAGGGCGCTACCCGCCACCACCAACGAGATCGACTCGACCAAGGTGAGCCAACCATCGCGCACCAGTGCATCCACGGCTGGTGCCGTGCGCCACCAGACCGCGACCGCTAGGAAGACTGCCGTCGTAACCACGGCTCGACCGTGACTGGAGCCAATGGCGGGCCTTACCACGTTGTCCGCGCTCGCGGACGACAGGTCGCGTTCCGCCACCCTGCGCCGCGCGATACCACCCAGCCGACGCCACGCCGCACCACTGACGAAGAGTGCCGGAACAACGAACGCGAAGAAGCAAAACTGTAGGGCCTGGACGTACTCGTACTGTCGCGCCCACAGCGCCAGCGGCGGCACCAGCCATAAGAACCAGCACGCGACCGCAGCAACGGCTAGTGCGTCACGCCGCCTGCGCCGGCCCATCACTCGTTAGCCGCCTGCGCCGCTACTCCGACGGGTGTCGTTGAAAGAAGCCCCAAATGATGACTCCGAACAACACGCCGAGCAGAACCACCATTGTCTGAACCTGTGGTCCAAGGTATATGTCAACTCCGAGCATCGTCACCACCTCTCCTTTCGTCGAATTACGCCTAGAGCAAGTAGAACATGGCGAAGAACAAGAATCCGCTCAGCCCCACGAAACCCCAGAAATACGTCATCGCGGCGACGTTCGCACGGAATGACTGCGCCTCGGCGTGAGCCGACAACGCCGGCTGTGCGCCACCCAGTTCGCGTCGCAGCCGAAGCGACCGCGCCAGCGTCGTCTCCAACCAGTACGCCCCAACCACCAGTGTCGCGATGTTGATCACCGCGTAGCCGATGAAGGTTGACGCGTAGCCGCTCGAGCCGGGATAGAACGAAAGTGCGGTCAGTTCCCAGATCTGCAGCACCAGGGCCAATACGGCGCCAAACAGTGCTGTCCAGCCCGCTACTTGCCAGTCGACGACACTGCCGCGGCGAAACCGCCACTGGCCGTAGATAGCCATGACCGACGCCAAGACGGTCAGTGAGATGATCGTCCAACCGTAAGCCGTGGGCGCCGTCACGTGATTCGGCCGCCAGAGCAACCCGTTATTGCTCGAACGGAGATAGAAGTACGCGAAGGCGAGCGAAGCCAACAAGAACGTGTATATTCATATGACGAGTCCACCCCCGAACTACACCGACCC
>JAKBCI010000279.1 GCA_021807965.1 Actinomycetes bacterium | reverse complement strand
CGACAGCGCCAGCTGCCCGGTGGCGAAACCGTACTCTTCACCGACACCGTCGGCTTCATCTCGAACCTGCCCCACGAGCTCGTCGAGGCGTTCATGAGCACCCTGCGATCGGTGCAGCTAGCCGACCTCCTCGTGCACGTCGTCGACGCGAGTAGTGACGGCGCCGAGGCGCAGATTGCGGCGGTCCACGAGGTCTTGGCCGCCATCGGCGCCGATCACGTGCCCGAGCTGCTCGTCTTCAACAAGGCCGACGTTGCGCCAGCCCGGGCCAGCGAACTCTCGGCGCGCTACCCGGGTAGCGTGTACGCGTCAGCCCTGAACGGTGACAATCTCGACGCGGTGATCGCGGCGATCGCGCAGCGCCTGCGCAGCGATGACCGCGTCATCACGATCCGGTTGCCACTCGAGCGCGGCGACCTGGTGGCGGCGGCCCACCGCGAGGGTGATGTGCTGGCGACCTCGGTCGACCAAGACGCCGTTGTGCTGCGGGTGTCGCTCGACGCGGTGGGCGCGGCTCGATTCAGTGAATGGCGCGTGCCGGCGTGAGTTTCGCGCCGCCACCGTACCCCTACGAGCGCATCGACGCCGTACGTCGCGTAGCCGCGAGGCACGACGGCGGGGCGATCGACTGCTCCATTGGAACGCCGATAGATGCGCCAGCGCCGGCGGTCATGGAAGAGTTGGCTCGCGGTGTGGGTGCACGGGGATATCCACCGTCCGCCGGGACCGACGGCTTTCGCACGAGTGCAGCGGCGTGGCTCGAGCGTCGTTTCGGTGTCGGCGTGGATGTCGACGACGTTGCGGCGTGCGTAGGAACCAAGGAGTTCGTCGCTTCGCTAGCGGGATACTTGCACCTGCGCCGTCCGGAGCGCGATACCGTGCTCTACCCAGAAATCAGCTATCCGACGTACGCGATGGGAGCAACGCTGTCGGGACTTCGGGCTGTTCCGGTGAAGATCGCCAACGATGGACTAGATCTGGCGAGCGTCGATCCGAGCGACGTGGATCGCGCACTGGTGCTGTGGGCGAACGCGCCTTCGAATCCGACTGGCGCTCTCGACAATCTGGGAGCGGCTGCGGCGTGGGGTCGAACTCACGACGTCCTCGTCGCCAGTGACGAGTGCTACGCCGACTTCACGTGGGACGGTCCCGCGCGCACGATTCTCGCCGCGAACTCGTCCGGGGTGCTGGCGCTTCACTCGGCGTCCAAGCGTTCCAATCTCGCGGGACTGCGGGTCGGGTTCTACGCCGGCGACCATGAGGTGGTCTCGTACCTGCGCGCGGTGCGCCAGCACGCGGGTTTGATGGTGCCCGGTCCCGTCCAAGCCGCGGCGACCGTGGCGTACGGCGATGACGGGCACGTCGATGAGCAACGGGCACGCTACTGGGAGCGACTGACGATGATGGCGAGCGCTCTCGTACGGTACGGTGTCGCTGCGCCTCTGCCCCAAGGGGGCTTCTACCTGTGGTGCTCGCGTCGTGGGAGCGATGGGTGGGACCTCGCTGACGAGTTGGCGAGGGTGGCTGGACTCGTCGTCAGTCCGGGTGAGCTCTACGGTGCGCCGGGTGGGCCGTACGTGCGAATCGCGATGGTCCAGCCGACCGAGCGCTTGGCGCTCGCGGCGCGGCGCCTCGAAGCCGCGGCGTGACCCAACGATACGATGAATCGATGACGTCCCTGGAGAGCCGTATCGATGCGTGGTTCGAACAGATTGACACGCTGACGCCGCAGAGCATCGAAGCCCGACGAGTCGTCGAACTCGTCATCACGAAGTTGGACGACGGCCAGTTGCGCGTCGCCGACGTCGAGCCAGGTGGTGCGGTGAACGTACACGAGTGGGTACGTCGAGCGATCCTCCTGCTCTTTCGATTGCGCGAAATCGACCGTAACGAGTTCGGACCGTTTGAATACGCGGACAAGCTCGAGCTCAAGCATGACTTCGAGCGCCGAGGCGTGCGTGTTGTTCCCGGGGCGATCGCGCGACGAGGTAGTTTTCTGAGTCCGGGCGTGATACTCATGCCCAGCTTCGTGAATATTGGCGCGTGGGTGGGACCAGGCACGATGGTCGATACGTGGGCGACCGTTGGCAGTTGCGCGCAGATTGGCGCCAACGTCCATCTCGCCGGCGGTGTGGGAATCGGCGGAGTGCTCGAGCCAGCGAACGCCGTTCCCGTCGTGATTGAGGACGACGCATTCATTGGCAGCCGCTGCATCATCGTCGAAGGGGCTCGCGTCGGACGGGGCTCGGTGCTGGGCGCCGGGACAATCGTGAACCCATCGATCCCCGTCATTGATGCCAAAACGGGCGAGGAGCTTTCGCGCGGTCACGTGCCGGACTACTGCGTGGCGGTTTCCGCGGGACGGCGTCGCGACTTTCCCGGTGGCGAGTACGTCTTGCCGTGCGTGATCGTAATCCGCCGGCTCAGCGAAGGCGAGCGACACGACAAAGTTGCCCTGAACTCAATATTGCGCGACCACGGCGTGGCGACGTGACCGTGCTCGATGACGTTTTGACGCTCGTTCGTATCGAGTCGGTAA
>JAKBCI010000278.1 GCA_021807965.1 Actinomycetes bacterium | reverse complement strand
CGCTGTCGAGCAACGTGGTTGGCAACATGATCGGGCCGGCCGTCGGTGGACTGGTCACGGCGTGGAGCGCCACCGCGGCGATCAGCATCGACGCCGCGACGTTCCTGCTGAGCGCCGGGGCCCTCGCGCTCATGCACCCGACGCCCACGCCGGTGCGCAGCGCGGCGACGTCCATGATCCACGAGATCAAAGAGGGCGTGGGCTACGTCCGAGCCACCATCTGGATCTGGACCACGCTCCTCGCGGTGACACTGAGCAACGCGCTGTTGTTCGTCCCGACTTTCGTACTCGTCCCCTTCATGCTTCGCCACAACTTTCACGCTTCCAAGTTCACCGTCGGCCTGTTCTTCGCGGCCTCGGGCCTGGCCGGCGGCATCGGCGCGCTGGTGTCGGGCAGTTCGGCGATCCCTCGCCGGCGGATCCGCGCCATGTTCACCGCCTGGACCGCCGCCAGCGCCGTGATGCTCGTCTTTGGCGTCGTGACTCGCAGCTGGGAGGTCTTCATCGTGCCGCTGGTCACCACCCCGGGGATCCTCTACGGCAACGTGATCTGGGAGTCGATGCTCCAAGCCGTGGTGCCACGCGAGCTGCTCGGGCGCGTCTCGTCAGTGGACTGGTTTGTCTCGCTCGGTCTCGCCCCGGTGGGCCTCGTCATCGCCGGATACGCCAGCTCGCTGATCGGCGTGCGGACCTACTTTGTCATTGCCGCCATCGTCGCCACGGCACCCGGCTTGTTCATCCTGGCCTCGCGACGGATCAACGCGATCGACGCCGGGCGCTGAGCGAGAGTTGGGGTGCGTCCTGCAGCGACTGGCCCGTCACACGCGAGCCACGCTTCGCGGCAATCGGATAGATGAGCTCGGGTCGAAAGGAGCGGCCTCGCCCCTCGCCCGGTCGGCCGCCTCGGACCTCGACCCACTCCTCGCCGGTCGTCTCGTTGCGCCCGTGCGCCACGAATACCCACTGCTGGCGCAGCTCCTTGGGTGCATTCACGACGACGGGATCACCCTCGGCGAGCCCGGCCCACGTCCGGCTGCGCACGATCGTCGCCCCGCGCCGCTCGCCCGCAAAGTCCACCCACCCTTTCTACTGGACGGCGAGCAGGCGTTGACCACGTCGCGCTCGTGACCGCGACGTGGTCTGTCGGGCCGACGCGCGCCGTTTGGTACGCCCGACATGGCGAGCCGATGTCACCGCGACGCCCTACGGTGACCCTATGAGTTTCGACCACCCCCTGCCCAGCGCGCTCTCGCCCTCGAGGCTCCAGGACTTCCGCGCCTGCCCCCGTCGGTTCCAGTACTCGGCGGTCGAGCGGATCCCCCAGCCGGCGACTTACGCCACCACCAAGGGCCGTATCGTGCACTGGATCCTCGAGCAGCTCTACACGCTCGAACCCGCCGCGCGCACCGCCGCTGCTGCCGCCGGCTTCGCCGAGCCGGCCGAGTCCGCGATCGTCACCGAGTCGGTGCGCCAGGACCTCGATGCCGACGACGCGCTGCTGACGCGACTTCGCGACGAGGTCCGCGACATCATCGACGTCTACTTCACGATGGAACAGCCCCAACACGTGAACCACGTGGGCGTCGAGCTACGCGTGAACGTCGAGCTCGATGGCGTGCCGATGCTCGGGATCCTCGATCGACTGGATCGACACGACGACGGTGCGCTCGTCATCGTGGACTACAAGACCGGATCGCTGCCCAATCGCAACTACGACACCCAGACCTTCGCCAACGCCGAGCTCTACGCCGCGCTCTGCCAGGCCAGCATGGGTGAGCTGCCCCGAACGATCCGGCTGCTGTACGTCGCCAAGGGACAGGCCATCGAGCGCCACGTCACCGAGGTCGTCGTTCGGGCGCGCGCCCAGGCCGCGAGCGACGCGTGGTCGAGGATCGAACGCTTCCACGACGAAGGCGCGTTCCCCGCGACGCCGTCGGCGAACACGTGTCGCTTCTGCGCCTACGCGGATCGATGCCGGGCCAGTGGCGTCGCGGTGCCGGTGCGGCCAAGGACGGACGGTCTTTAGGCTGGCGGCGTGACCGCCTTCGAACTCTCCTTCGACTATCGCTGCCCCTTCGCGAAGAACATCCACCTGCACGTCATCACGGCGCTTCGCGCTGGCGCCGACTTCGACGTCACGTTCGTCCCCTGGACTCTCAGCCAGGGTCACCGACCTGACGGGGCACCCGACGTGTGGGACGATCCGACGCGCGAGCCCGACCTCGTCGCCCTCGCCGCGGGCGTCTCGGTACGCGACCAGCAGCCCGAGCACTTCCTCGCCGCCCACGAGGCCCTCTTTCGGGCCCGCCACGAGCGCCACGTGCGCCTCGCCACCTTCGACGAGGTCGCCTCGGTCCTCCAGCCGATCGGCGTGGACGTGGCCAACGTGCGCGCCGACCTCGAATCGCGTCGGCCCTACCGCGAGATTCAGGCCAGTTACGAGCGTTTCGCCACGGTGGAGGCATTCGGCGTGCCGACCTTCGTGGTGGGATCCGACGCGACGTTCGTGCGCTATATGGACCCGCCCACGGCCGACGCCGACGCGTCCATTCGACTC
>JAKBCI010000277.1 GCA_021807965.1 Actinomycetes bacterium | reverse complement strand
AACCCTCCTTGCGCTTCTTGATCTCGTACGCCAACGGGCGCTTCCCCCAACGGTCGATCGTCCCCGGTGTCCCACCGTTAATTCGCACGGTCTCTAGCGCTCGGTCGAGCGCCACCTGAATCGATTGGGCGTCCACAGTCGTGTCGAACACGATCATCGTCTCATACGGCCTCATGGCCACTTTCCTTTCCCTCTGGTCCGGCTCGGCCGGGCTCCGCGGAACACGGAGCAGGGTTCTTCCCATCACCGATGGGACCGATGAGTCTAACCGACCGGGGCCACTTTGGCTAGTCGAACAGGTCCGCGGGATTCGGATAGGACTCCGATTCAGCTGGGAACGCTCCCGAGCGCACGTCGTCGCGGTACCGCGACACCGCGTCCGTAATGGCGGCGCCGAGGTCCGCGTACTGGCGCACGAACTTGGCCGGCGTCCGCGCCGAGAGCCCGAGCAAGTCATGGAACACCAGAACTTGGCCGTCGGTGTCAGCGCCTGCCCCAATGCCGATGGTCGGGATATCGAGGGCCTCGGTCACCATGGTGCCCACGGCCGCCGGCACGCCTTCCACCACGATGGCGTACACCCCGGCCCCTTGAAGCAGCAACGCCTCTTCCACCAGCATCGACGCCGCTTCACGGGTCTTGGACTGCACTTTGAAGCCTCCGAAGGCCAGCACGCTCTGGGGTGTGAGTCCCAGGTGGCCCATCACCGGAATCTCGGCGTCCAATATCGCGCGGATAACACCGAGGCGATTGCGGCCACCTTCGAGCTTGACGCTCTGGGCCCCTGCACGAACAAGCGACGCCGCGTTGCCCACGGCGTCAACCTCGCCGAGGTGGTAACTCAGCCACGGCATGTCCGCGACCACGTGCGCCGACGGTCGAGCCGCGGCCACGGCGGCCACGTGATGCACCATATCGGCCATCGTCACGTGCAGGGTATCGACGTGCCCGAGTACGACGTTGGCCAGCGAGTCGCCGACGAGGATGACGTCCACGCCCGCGGCATCGACGTACCGGGCAGCCGGCTCGTCGTACGCCGTCACCATCACGATCGGCGTCTCGCCACGACGCCGCTTTCGAGCGCGTAGTACCGGGGCGCTGAGACTCACCTCTCGACTTTAGGCCCGTCCCCGCGCCGCGCGGCGAACGCGGCCGCCAGCCCCCCACCGACGGGCGAGGTGGTGAAAGTGGCACGCGACGCACACCTCTACCGCGTAGCACTGGACTGGCTCCTCGCGGCGCTCGAGCTTGGCTAGATCACCACGCGACGTGGGGCAGGTGCCTCCTGACGGCAGCCTCGCCCCAAAGACGTACGTGACTTCGACCAGCTCAGCGTCGTGGCAAACGGGACACTGCTCGCCCGTGAAGCGGCCGACGTTGCGCGCGGCGCGCACCAGCTCGGGGTGGGCGTCGCAGACGTCGTCACGGCGCAACTGGCCCGTCGCTAACTTCTCCAGCAGCGCGTGACGAACGAGACCGAACTCAACCACGGCACCGTCGGCCGTCGTGGTGCGCATCGTCCGATCCATTGGGGCGAGACTACAACGACCAGCCCACGCAGCCTGCTCAGCAAATGTCACGTTCGATATATCGATTTGATATGATGAGTCGCGTGTTGGACATTGCCATACTCGGGCTCTTGATGGATCGTGATCACCACGGCTACGAGATTCGCACGCAATTGCGCGATCGCCTGGGCCTCTCGGCCAACGTCTCGTTTGGGTCGATCTACCCGGCCCTCGCCCGTCTGGAGCGTCACGGCAGCGTCGAAGCAGTCACGCCGACCGAATCACGGTTCGGAGCGCTCTCGACCGGTTCGCTCTCGGGCGAGCGGGCATCATTACGAGCCTTGCGCGCCACGTCCGGCATAGGACGTCGGGGACGCAAGGTGTATCGAATCACCGAGCGTGGTCGCCAGGAGTTCGCCGCGCTGCTCGCGGACCCGGCCACCGTCGACGACGGCAAGAACTTCTCGATGCGCATGGCACTGGCTAAGTACCTGACGCCGTCACTGCGCGTCAATCTCCTCGAACGACGACGGGCGGACCTGCTCGCCAGGCTGGCCGAAGTGCGCCAGGGCGCACAGAACGAATTGCTCGACACCTACGCGCGCAGCGTCATGGCGCACGCCGCTCAGGGTGTCGAGCTAGACCTCGCGTGGATCGACGACCTGTTGACCACCGAACGCAGTAATCAGAACCGCTTCGCGCACGACGCGAAGTAGACCGAACAGGAAAGGAGAGCCATGGAGAAGATTCGCGTGGCGATCGCTGGCGTAGGGAACTGCGCCAGTTCACTCATCCAAGGCGTCACCTACTACAAGGACGCCAAGGCTGGCGAGGATGTACCGGGCCTCATGCACGTCGTGCTGGGTGGCTACCACGTCAGCGACCTCGAATTCGTCGCCGCCTTCGACGTCGACGCCTCCAAGGTCGGCAACGACCTCGGCAAGGCAATCGACGGTGGGCAGAACAACACCATCAAGTTCGCGACTGTCCCATCACTCGGCGTCACCGTGCAACGCGGCCCCACGCTGGACGGACTGAACAAGTACTACCGGGCAGCGATCGAAGAGTCCCCCCTCGAGCCCGTC
>JAKBCI010000276.1 GCA_021807965.1 Actinomycetes bacterium | reverse complement strand
GCGACGTGGACGCCTACGTCACCCTCGGCGCGCAGGTGCGCGTGGCCGCCCCGGGGACCCTGTTGCCGATCGACATCGAGACGTGGCCGGTGGAGGTAGTGAGCGACTTCGACGAGGCGCTCGAATGGGCTGACGTCATCGGGTTGTTGCGGCTCCAGAATGAGCGTGGCACCGGTTCGTTCGTGCCGAGTCTCAGTGAGTACACGACGACCTTCGGCTTGACGACGGCGAGGGCTCGCCGACTGCGCCCCGAGACCCTGATCATGCACCCGGGACCCATCAATCGCGGGGTGGAACTCGATTCGCTCGTCGCCGATCTGCCAGCGGCCATCATTGAACGCCAGGTCAGCAACGGCGTGCCCATCCGGATGGCGGTGCTGTACCTCACGGTCGCCGGCGTGAATCGGGAGGTGGCCTGATGGCATCGGTATTAGTACGTAACGGTTCCGTCGTCGGCCCCGATTCGGTGAGGGTGGCCGACGTGCTCGTGGTCGATGGCGTGATCGCGGCGGTTGGCGAGAACCTCGACGCACCGCTGGGTTCTCGCGTGCTGGACGCGACGGGTTGCTGGGTCGGTCCGGGCTTGGTGGACTTGCACACGCACCTGCGTGAACCAGGACGCGAGTCGGCCGAGACGATCGAGAGCGGGTCTCGTGCCGCGGCGGTCGGCGGATACACGGCCGTGATTGCGATGCCCAACACCGAGCCGTGCCTCGACAACGTGGCGCTGGCCACCTACGTTTTGGACCAGGGATCTCGCGCGATGGTGGACGTCGCCGTCGCCGGGGCCATCACCCAGGGTCGTCACGGCGAGCGACTCGCGCCGATGGCGGAGTTGGCGGCGTTGGGTGTTCGACTCTTCACCGATGACGGCACCGGCGTTCAGGACGCCGCGGTCATGCGTCGGGCCCTTAGTTACGCCCGGCCCCTGGGCATCCGTCTCGCCCAGCACTGCGAGGACGCGAATCTCGCCGCCGACGGATCGATGAACGAGGGAGCGCTCAGCAGTCAACTGGGACTGGTCGGACGCCCGGCGCTGGCCGAGGAGATCATGGTCGCGCGCGACATCGACTTGGTGCGCCTGACCGGCGCGCCGTTGCACTTCTTGCACCTGTCAACCGCGCGTTCGCTGTCGATGGTGGGCGCGGCCCGCGACGAAGGACTGCCCGTCACCGCCGAGGTAGCACCTCATCACTTCACGCTGGACGAGTCGTCGTGTTCGAGCTTCGACGCGCACTTCAAGGTGAACCCGCCACTGCGAACCGTCGCCGACGTCGCGGCGGTACGAGCGGCGCTCGTGAACGGGCTGGCCGACGCGGTCGCGACCGATCACGCGCCGCACGCGGCGGAATTGAAGGACCTACCGTTTGACGAGGCGCCGGCCGGAATGCTCGGCCTCGAGCACTCGGCGTCGCTCACCTTCGAGGCACTCGGCGGATCCGAGGGCGAAGCGATTCGATTCTTCGCGTTGCTGAGTCGAAACCCCGCACGGATCGCGTCGTTGCGCCACGAAGACCGCCGCGTGCGTCACAGCGGCCACGGCGGGGCCGTCGTGGCCGGTGAGGACGCGAACCTGGTGGTCTTTGATCCGAGCGAGAAGTGGGTGGCGAGTCGGGACCGTCTCCAGAGTTTGGCGCAGAATACGCCCTATCACGGCCGTGCACTGGTCGGACGCGTGCGTTGCACCATCGTGCGCGGCGTAGTCGTGGTTGACGAGGGGGCCCTCGCGTGAGCCCACAGCCATCGGTCCTCGTGCTCGCCGACGGCGCCGTCTTCGAAGGCTACGCAGCCGGCTACCTGCCCGACGACGGGGTAACCACCGGTGAGTTCGTCTTCAACACGGCCCTCAGCGGTTACCAAGAGGTCATCACCGACCCGAGCTACGCCGGCCAGATCGTCACGTTCACGTACCCTCACATTGGCAACTACGGTGTGACGTCGTTGGACGACGAGGCGCTGCGACCGTGGTGTCGCGGCGTGGTCGTGCGCGATCTGTCGGCGCGCCCCTCGAGCTGGCGAGCCGAGGGTGGCCTCGAACACTTCTTGATCGAACGGCGCGTGCCGGCCATCGTCGGGGTCGACACCCGACGGCTCACTCGTCACCTGCGCGCGCACGGGGCGCTGCCGGGCGCGTTCGGACACGCGGAGCCGAGCGTGGTGGCGGCGGCCGCGGCGACCGCTCGGGGAACCGACGGGATGGACTACGTCTCGCTCGTGTCGACGCCGTCGGCCTACCAGCGTGGCGCGGGGCAGCGTCACGTGGTCGCCGTCGACTACGGCATCAAGACGACGATGGTGAACCAGCTCGCGCAGCGATTCCGCCTCACGGTGGTGCCCGCCGCGACCTCGGCCGACGACATCCGATCGCTCGCGCCCGACGGCGTCTTTCTGTCCAATGGTCCGGGTGACCCGGCGGCGCTCGGCCAGTACGTACGCGAGGTTCGAGACCTCGTTGGGACGGTCCCCATCTTTGGCATCTGCCTCGGCCACCAGTTGCTCGCGACGGCCCTCGGGGGCACGACGTACAAACTGCCCTTCGGTCACCACGGGAGCAATCACCCCGTCCAGGACTTGGCGACGGGCAAGATCGAGGTGACCGCCCAGAACCACAAT
>JAKBCI010000275.1 GCA_021807965.1 Actinomycetes bacterium | reverse complement strand
GGCCTCTTGTAGCGTGGGGTGATGACGACCTCTCGGCTCCGTCGGCGCAAGCTCTCCGAGCCGACCATCGCGCGGCTGCCCGTCTACCAACGCGTCGTCGAAGAGGTAATCGCGCTCGGCCGTCAGCGGATCGACTCGGTCGAGCTCGGCGCGCGTGCCGGGGTGACCGCGACGACCGTGCGCCGCGATCTCGCCGGTCTGGGCACCCTCGGCACCCGCGGCGCCGGCTACGACGCCGCGTTCCTGCAGGCGTGCATCGGTGAGGCGCTCGGCCACGATCGGCACTGCGACGTCGTGGTGATCGGCCTCGGCAACCTCGGTCGAGCCCTCGTGAACTCGTCGGGTTTCCTCACTCGCGGCGCACGTTTGGTCGGTCTGTACGACGTCGACGACGCGGTCATCGGCACCGTCATCGCCGGACACGTGGTGCAGTCGATCGACGAGCTCGCGGCCGCGAGCGCAGCGGTGCTCTGCGTTCCCGCGTCGGCCGCCCAAGCGGTCGCCGACCGCTGCGTCGAGGCCAAGATTCACGCGCTGCTCAACTTCGCCCCCCAGGTGCTGAGCGTGCCGCTCGGCACGGCGGTGCACGACGTTGACCTCTCGATCGAGCTCCAAGTGTTGCTCTACCACCTCCACAACGGCACGGGTCCCCTCGGTGGCGGGTTGCTCCACTCGCTGGCCGTTGGTGCGGTGCCGACGTCGCCCCGGGAGGACGCGTGGCACTGATCGCCGTCGGCGTCAACCACGAGCACGCCTCGCTCGACTTTCTCGAGCGCGCGGCGGTTCCCGAACACGAATGGAGCAAGGTACTGCGCACGCTCGTGAGCCACCGCAACATACACGAGGCCGTCTTTCTCTCCACGTGCCTGCGCACCGAGGTCATCGCCGACATCGACTTCTTCCACGGGGCCATTGAGGACGTGACGCTGACCCTCGCGCACGCGACGGGGATCGACGAGGCCGAGTTTCGAGACGTACTCAGCGTGCACTTCGACCGGGGGGTCGCCGCGCACCTCATGCGTGTCGCCGCCGGGCTGCACTCGCTCGTGCCGGGCGAGTTCGAGATTTTGGGCCAGCTGCGTCGGGCAATCGAGGTGGCCGACGAGGAGCACACGCTAGGCGGCGAACTGCGCGAGCTCTTTCAACGAGCCATCGCCACCGGTCGCCGTGTGCGCGCCGAGACCTCGATCGCGCGAGGCACGACGAGCTTCGCCTTCGCCGCGGTTGCCCTGGCCGTCGAGGAACTGGGCGACGAGCTCACCGGCGCCGCGGTGACGGTAGCGGGCGCCGGCCAGCTCGCGACGGGCGTCGTGAAGGCCTTGGTCGACCTGCAGCCGGCGGTCGGCCGAGTGACGGTGGTCAACCGTTCGCGCGAGCGCGGCGCTGCGCTGGTGGCGGCGATCGGCGACGCGCGCGTGGCGCTCGCTGACTTCGATCAACTGGGCGACGAGGTGGCCCGATCACGCGTGGCGATCGTCGCGATCGAGACGCCGACGCCCGTTCTCACGTACGACCACCTCGCGCGCGCCAGCGGACCGGTGCTGGTGATCGACCTCGGGATACCGCGAGCGGTCGAGTCGTCGGTCAGCGAGGTCGCCGGCGTGCGGCGCCTCGACATGGCGACGTTGCGCTCGCGCGTCGACCGCGTACTCGACGAGCGCCACGAGGCCGTCGACGAGGCCCGTCGACTCGTCGACGCCGACGTCGAACGATTCGTCACCGACCGGCGGGCCCGCGGAGCGGCCGACATCGTGCGCGATCTGCGCGATCACTTCGACGTCGTCGTGGACGCCGAACTTCGCCGGCGCGCGGGCGACCTTAGCTCATTCGACGATGACGAGCGCGCGATCGTGGAGTCGATTGTCCGCTCGGTGGTGGCGAAGCTCGCCCATCGTCCGACGGTGCATCTCAAGGAATCCGCCGGCACCGACCACGGGGTTCGCCTGGCCGATGCCGCGCGAGCGCTGTTCGACCTATGAACGAACTGCGACTCGCCACGAGACGCTCGCCACTCGCGGTGGCCCAAGCAACGTCAGTGCGCGAACGATTAGCGGCGCTCGGCGTGGCGAGCCGCCTCGTGACCCTCGAGACGACGGGTGATCGACAGCTCGCCGCGTCGCTCACGTCACTCGGCGGCCAGGGCGTCTTCGCCCTCGAGGTCCAGCGCGCGGTGCTCGTCGGCGAGGCCGACGTCGCCGTTCACAGCGCAAAGGATCTGCCGTCGAACACGCCGTCGGGCGTGGCGCTGGTCTGCGTGCCCGAGCGCCGTGATGCGTCGGACGCGCTCGTTGGGCGATCGCTGGCCGGGCTCGGACCCGGCGCGACCGTGGCGACGGGGTCGCCACGACGCCGGGCGTTGCTGCTCGAGCGACGGCCCGATCTTCACGTGGTCGATCTGCGCGGCAACATGGCGCGACGCCTCGCCGTCGCTGGTCACGACGGCGTTGACGCGGTGGTCGCGGCGGTCGCGGCGCTCGAGCGGCTCGGCGCGACCGAACTGATCGCCGAGCGGCTCGACCCCTCGTGGTTCGTCCCCCAGGTCGGCCAGGGGGCTCTCGCCCTCGAGGTGCGCGAGAGCGACGAGGCGACGCGGGCGGTGCTCGCGCGCATTAACG
>JAKBCI010000015.1 GCA_021807965.1 Actinomycetes bacterium | reverse complement strand
TGAGGCGTCAGCCTCCCACGCCCTTTCGCGTGCGGTCCTTGTCCTTCTTCACCTGTCGCTTCTCCTTGAGGGTCTTACCGGCCTTCTTGGGCGACGCCTTGCGGGGAGACTTGTCTGCCACGTCAACCCCCTTCCTCGTCTGAAGACTAGTCAACGCACTAGCACAGCGGGGCAAGCGGGAACGGGACGGCGAGTTACTGTTCGCGGTTCCCGCCGGCGCGGCGGTCTCAAGGGAACGGCCTGAACGACGCGAGCCGATGCCACTAGCATCGGCGGTTAGATCACGGGAGGGCACGATGGGGTACGAGGCGCTGCGACGAGTGACGACAAAAGTAGCGATGACTGTGGCCGCGGCCGCGCTCATCGCCCCATCGCTGAGCATGCCGGCGGGGGCGTCGACATCGAATCCGTACTCCGGCTCGGGCTTCGACGAGTCCTACCCCCAGTGCTCCGCGACCGCGACGCCAAGCGGCTTCGCCATCATCGGCGTCAGCCACGGTCGCCCCTTCACGAGCAACACCTGCGCGGCATCGGAGTGGAAGGCGGCGGGGACCAGTAGTAAATCGCTCTACTTCAACACCGGCTACGCCCTCGCCTACGCCAAGAGCGAGACGACGACCTGCAAAGCGAAAGCTGCAAGCATGAGCTTTTCCGCAACGGGACACCAGCTGTCCGCGCTGCAGACCGCGTGGGCGATCGGCTGCAGCGAAGCAGACGTCGCGTACCTCAGCGCACCGGGAACGCCGGCCGCGTGGTGGGCCGACGTCGAGACCGGCAACAGCTGGTCGACGAACACGTCGCTCAACCAGGCGACGATCGACGGCATCGTCACAGAGATGAACTCGTTGGTCAACAACCTCGTGCCGGTCGGCATCTACTCGTCGCCATCGATGTGGGACTCAATCGTCGGGACGAGCTACGTGAACGGCGCCATCGCGGCGGACTGGCAGGCGGGTGCATCCGTCTGTCCGAGCAGCGGCTTCACCCTGTCGTCGTCGAGCTACGCCCCGGTCTGGCTAGTTCAGACCGGCACCACCGTCGTCAAGGGCACCACGTTCGATACCGACCTCGCCTGCTGAACGCAGCCGGGCCGCTCAGGCGCCCCCGACTGACGTCGCGTACTCGACGGAGTTCGTGCGGATCGTCTCGCGGTACCAGTCAAAGCTGGCCTTAGGTAGACGAGTGCCGGTCGGGAAGTCGACCCAGACGATGCCGAAGCGCCGCGAGTAGCCGTAGGACCATTCGAAGTTGTCCAACAGGCTCCACACGAAGTAGCCCTGCACGTTGACCCCGACGTCGATGGCGTCGTGGACGGCCGAAATGTGCTCCTGGAGATACGCGATGCGGTTGTGATCGAGCACGGCGCCGTTCGGATCGACGTAGTCGTCAAAGGCGGCGCCGTTCTCAGTGATGTAGATGGGCAGCGGCGTGTACTCGTCGCGGATCCGAACCAGCAGCGCGGTGAGACCCGTTGCCTGGATCTCCCAGTCCATCGCCGTCTTGTCGCGACCCGGTGTCTCGAGCGAGCGCACGTGCAGGTCGGGGAACTGTTCGGTGCGCGCCACGACGAAGCCGGCCACGCGGGCCTCGGCGACGCGCGACGAGTCCACGACCGTCGACGGAAAGTAGTAGTTCACGCCGAGAAAGTCGAGGGGCTGTGAGATCAACTCGAGATCGCCATCGCGCACGACCGAGAAGCCCGGCTCCTCGCCGGCGTAGTGCTCGAGCATGTCCTCGGGGTAGCGGCCGTGGAAGAGAGGGTCCAAGAAGAGCCGGTTAAGGTTGCCATCCGCGCGCCGCGCCGCGGCGACGTCGAGGGGGTGCACGGAGCCGGCCCGGTGATCACCGAGATTGAGCGTGATGCCTACCGTGGCCGATGGCGTCGCGGCCCGCAGGATCGGGACGGCGAGGCCGTGGGCGAGCAGCAGGTGGTGAGTAGCGGCCGCGGCGGCGCCGATGTCTCGAACGCCGGGCGCGTGGTCCCCCGTCCCGTAGCCGAGCCACGACGAGCACCACGGCTCATTGAGCGTGATCCAGCGCTCGACGTCGCCGCCGAGCGCCCGCGCGACCAGCTCGACGTACTCGGCGAATCGCTCGGCCGTGTCGCGAACACGCCACCCGCCAGCGTCCTCGAGCGGCTGGGGCAGGTCCCAGTGGTAGAGCGTCACCGTGGGCTCGATGCGCCGATCGCGCAATCCGTCGACGAGGCGTCGATAGAAGTCGAGGCCCCGCTGGTTCACTGGTCCGCGACCGGTGGGCTGTACGCGGGGCCACGCGACGGAGAATCGGTAGGCGCCCACCCCGAGCCGGGCCAGCAGGTCGAGATCTTCGTCGACGCGGTGGTAGTGGTCGCACGCGACGTCGCCGGTGTCGCCGTTCAACACCGCGCCGGGTCGGCGACAAAACGTGTCCCAGATCGACGGGCCGCGCCCGTCGAGGGCCGCCGCGCCCTCGATCTGGTAGGCCGCGGTCGCCGTTCCCCAGAGGAAGCCGGCGGGAAACGGGCGGATCGGGTCTAGAGAAAAACTGTCAGTGGTGTTCACAGTCTGTGAATCTCCTCGTTGGTGGTGTCGCGTGGGGGACCCAGCGAGGGACCGAGCCGCGCTGGAGGTGGCGCGGTCCCTCGCTGGGCGACGGTTTGGCCCTTAGGCCTGCTTCAGGCGCATCAGGATGAGCGGCAGCTGTGGGTCACCGGGCGACGGGTCCGCGTAGGGATTCTGCGGCGTCACGAAACCAGTGAAGTGAGCCGTCGAGTACTCGTCCCAGTCCGCCCCGTAGAGCAGCGGTGCCACGGGCACCTGGGTGGACACCAGGTTCTCGAGCGTCTGGGTCGCCTTGATCAGCGCGGCCTTGTTGGCCGGGTTGGTCGTGGCCAGCGCCGTCAACGCCTTCTGGGCGACCGGCGAGCTGTAACGACCGTAGTCGCTGTTGGCCGACGACCCGATCGGCGCCGACTGGGTGTAGTCGAGCCAGTTCTGGTACTGGACGTACGGGCTCGAGCCACCATTGCCCCAGTGGATGATCGACTGGAAGTTGCCGCTAGCCGAGTCCGAGTACCACTGCGACGCCTGCACGCCGTCGACCGTGGCGTCGATGCCCTCGGCCTGGAGCTCGTTCGAGATCAGCTGGCAGTCCGCGTAGTAGTCCGAGTAGGCGGTCGGGTCCTCGATCGAGAACTGGATCTCCTTGCCGTTCTTCGCGTAGAAACCGTTGGCGTCCTTCACGTACCCGTCAGCGGTCAGGATCGCCGCCACCTTGGCGGGGTCCGAGTGCGGCGAGAGGTCGTTCTTCAGCTTCGGGCTCAGGTACGAGGCCTGGTTGGGCAGAATCAACGCGCTCGACGACGTCGCCGGCTTCTCGTAGCCCGTCTCACCCTTCACCGACAAGGCCGTGCGGTCGATGCCGGCGCTGATCGCCTGGCGAACCATCGGGTCGCTCAGCGGCCCGTTGCCGGTCACGTTGAACTCCAGGGTCACCGTGCTACCGGGCGCGAAAAACGTGTGGTTCGTCCGCGGGTTCTTGTTCACGAAGATCTGGTTCACGTTGGCGATGTCGTTGCCCGCCCACGTCAGCTGACCGTCCGCCAGGGCCGTGGCCGCGGCGGTGTTAGTCGAGTACGACGGGACGTCGACGCCGCTGGCCGCGGGCTTGCCGCCCCAGTAGTGCGGGTTGACCTTGTACTTGACCAGCGTCGAGGAGTAGCTGGCCAGCTCGTAGGGACCCGTCCCCACCGGGTGAGTGACCACGGCCGTCGCGGGGTTGGCAATCTTGGACCAGACGTGCTGGGGCACGATCAGCACCGAACCCGCAATCGACGTGATGTTCAGGTACTCGGGCGCCGCGTAGTGCAGCACCACGGTGTACTTGCCCTGCGTCGTCGCGTTGCCGGCCATCGTTGGGGCTCCCCAGACGTTGGCCGCCGGCACCCGGTTGATCAAGTCAAACGTGTATGCCACGTCGGCCGACGTGAACGGCTTTCCGTCACTCCAGGTCACGCCCTTGCGCAATTGGAAGGTCAGGGTCCGCCCTCCGTTGGACCACGCGTAACTGGTCGCGAGCCACGGATACTGGGTATTGGCCTTCAACGTGTCGAACTCGAACAGCGGCTCGTTCACGAGCGATCGCACACTCAGCTGGGTGGCGAACGAGCTCGAGTCGAATGGGTTGAAGTTATTGGTGAAGGTAACCCCGGTGTTTCCCTCGAGTGTGATCACCGAACCGGTGCTCGCCGAAGCGGCGCCGATGGTGAGTGTTGCGATGCCGAGCGTTACGCACGACAAGGCGGTTAGTGCGATTCCAACTTTTCTATACATACCTATCCTTTATATTGATAGCGTCCAGCCGGCCTTCGCCGACGACTCTTTGAACCGTGTGGGTCCTGATTGCCTGACGCGGGGCCGGTTGGACCTTCGCGCCACCTTCGGATCGTTCGCGGCGTTGCGCTCGCGAGATCGATCAACTGATCGTGGTCATGTCTTCGTAGTTTCCCCCTCTCGTTGACGCCCCGGTGGTGTCACGTTGATCTCGACTGGGACTTCGTCGGCGTGTCGCCAGCACCGCGACGTGTGGCCGTCGCCGATGACGTAGGGCGGCGGGCTCTCGCGGTGACAGATCGCCATCGCGTGGGGGCAGCGCGGCGCGAAGGCGCAGCCGACCTCGGCGCGCGTGAAGGATCGGTTCTCGCTCGCGCGTCCAACGGCGAGCGTCGCGTCCGACGGGTCGGGCACCGACGCGATCAACAACTGGGTGTAGGGGTGCGCCGGCTGATCGATCAGCGCGGTGCCGTGCGAGCGCTCGACGATCTGGCCCGCGTACATGACGATCGTCTCGTCGGCCAGGTACCGCGCCGACGCGATGTCGTGAGTGATGTACAAGATGGCGAGGTGCTCCTGATCGGCCAGACCCTTCAACAGGTTGAGGATTCCCAGGCGAACCGAGACGTCGAGCATGGAGATCGGTTCGTCGGCCAGCAGCACGGACGGCTGTACGCAGAGGGCCCGCGCAATGGAGATTCGTTGGAGTTGGCCGCCCGAGAGCTCGTGGGGGTAGCGGTCGAGGAACCGGTCGGGTGGGTCGAGCGCAACCCGGGCGAGGGCCGCTTTGGCGAGCTCGTCGACGTCGGACTTTCGCGCCCCGTGAATGAGGAGCGGGCGCACCAGACTGTGGCGCACCGGGTGGACCGGATTCATCGACGCGAACGGATCCTGGAGAACGAGTTGCACCTGGGCGGCGTAGTCGAGCGTGCGTCGAGCCCGAACCGAGATGGCGGTTCCCTCGAGGTACAGCTCACCCGACGTCGGCGTCACGATGCGAGCGAGCATCCGTGCGAGCACCGACTTGCCCGAACCGCTCTCGCCAACCACCGCGGTCACCCGGCCCGGCACCAGGTCGAGCGAGACGTCCTCGACCGCTCGGGTGACTCGTTTCGCGGCGAACACGTGGCCGGGCGTGCGCGTGGTGAAGTGTCGGGTGAGTCCGCGAGCACTCAGTCGAGCGGTAGAAACGTCGGTCACGTCGCCGCCCCCCCGTTCGTCGAGCCGGACGGCACCGTCCAGCGTCGCGCGAGCGGCTCGGGAACCGCGAGCGTCGCGCGCTCGTCGTGCAGCCAGCACGCAACACTGCGACCCGTATCGCCGATCGCCACCAGCGGCGGTGCCTCGGCGCGACAGCGGTCCATCGAGAAGACGCAACGCGGTGCGAAGCGACAGCCCACCAGCGCCTCGGCCAGGTCCGGCGGCGAACCCGCGATGCCGGTCAGTTCGCGACGCTCCCCGTGCAGCGGCGGGAACGATTCGAGTAGCCCCAGCGTGTACGGATGGCGCGGCGCGGCGTAGAGCTCACCGGCGCGCGCTCGTTCAACGATCGTGCCCGCGTACATCACGACGATCTCGTCGGCCAGCTCCACCAGCAGGGACAGGTCGTGCGTGATGAAGATCATGGCGAATCCGAAGCGCGCTCGCAGCTCGGCCAGCTCGGTGATGATCTCGCGCTGAGTCACCACGTCAAGGGCGGTCGTAGGCTCGTCCATCACCACGAGTTCCGGATCGAGCGCCAGCGCCATCGCGATCATGATCCGCTGGCGCTGGCCGCCCGAGAGCTCGTGGGGAAAGCGATCGAGTCGGTCGGGCTCGAGTCCGACCAGCGCCAGGAGTTCGACCGATCGACGACGGCGATCACCCTTCGACATGGTCGGTCGATGCGTGCGCAGCACCTCGTCGAACTCGTGACCGATGCGTCGCACCGGGTTGAGCGCGTTGAGTGCGCTCTGCAACACGATCGACACGTGCGACCAGCGAACGCGCCGCAACTCACGCTCGCTCGCGGTCGTGAGATTGACCGGGGTCACCCGTTGGCCGTCGCTCTCGGGCGATACGTTGAGGATCGCGCGGCCGCCACTAATCACGCCGGGGGCTCTTAGCAAGCGGGTGATGGCGTAGACCAGCGTTGACTTGCCCGAGCCGCTCTCGCCGGCGATGCCGAGCACGGTCGAGCGCCGTAGGTTCAGTGTCACGTCGTGCACGGCGCGCACCATGTTCTCGTCGACGCCGTAGTGAACGCTGAAGTCGGACACTTCGAGAACGAAGTCGCTCGCCGGCTTGGTCGAGTCGATCGGGGCCGCCGCCTCGCGCACGTCGGCCTCGCGCCTCGCGTCCACGCGGCTCGCGCTCACGACGACACAACGTTTCGCTTGGTGACGCCGCGAGCCTTCGCCGGGCGCAGGACCGGCGTGAGCCCGAGTCGCGTGCGCCGCGGCAGACCCAGTAATCGCCGCTGGCGAGCACTCAGCCCGCCGGCGCGCAGCCGGGGATTGATGAACTCGTCGATGCCGAAGTTCAAGAGCGCGAGGCCGGTTCCCACGAGCGCAATGCAGATGCCGGGTGGCACGAACCAGTACCACTCGTTGGACAGCGGCGCATTGTTCGCCTGGGCCCAGTAGAGCATCGTGCCCCAGTTCCACACCGCGGTACTCGTCAGTCCGATGTACGCGAGCGTGACGTAGGCACCAATCGAGTACAGCACGGTGAACAAGAGCGACGAGGCGAGCACCGGCAGCAGGTTCGGTGCGATCTCGGTAAACATGATGCGCGAACGCGACTCACCGATGATGCGCGCGGCCTCGACGAAGTCGCGATTGCGCAGGGACATCGTCTGGGCGCGCAGCACGCGCGCACCCCACGCCCATCCGGTGAGACTGATGATGAGCCCGATCACGAACTCGTTGGATCGGCTGTTCACCGGCAGGTAGCTGTCGATCACAATCAGCAGCGGTAGCCCGGGAATGGCCAAAAAGACGTTCGAGAGCAGCGAGAGCCCGTCGTCGGGCACGCCGCCGAAGTAGCCCGCCGCTACGCCGATGACCATCGACAGTACGGTGGCCACGAGGCCGGCCACGAGCGCGACGACCATCGTGGCGCGAGCGCCGACGAGGAGCTGCGAAAAGATGTCCTGGCCGAGGCTCGTGGTGCCGAGCCAGTGGTGCGCCGACGGACCGAGCAGGGCCGCAAAGGCCGTCGAACTGGGGTTGTAGGGAGCGAGCCACGGGCCGACCACCGTCAAGATGACGAAAAAGGCGACGATGCCCAGTCCGAGCACGACTTTGGGCGAACGCGGCAGTCGAAGCGACTTCATACCGCGGCCTCACTTCGCGTGCGCGGATCAAGACCCAGGTAGACGAGGTCGGCGACGAGGTTGGCGGCGAGGACGGTGAGCGTGATCACGAGGAAGATGCCCTGGATCAACGGGTAGTCCTCGTTGAGCACGGCCTGCAGCAGCAGATCGCCGACACCGGGGTAGTTGAAGACGAGCTCGACCAAGAGCGCGCCCGAGACGACCAGGCCAATCGCGAGCGACAGGTTCGCGATGCTCGGCAGGACCGCGCTGCGTGCGGCGTGCCAGATCACCCGGCGGCGCGGTAGTCCCTTGGCGACCGCCATCAGCACGAAGTCCTCGCCGATCATGGTGATCATCATGTTGCGCATCCCGAGCATCCAGCCCGCGACCGAGCTAAGGACGATCGAGATGACCGGCAACTCGCCGTACCGGACGACGCTCGCCGCGAAGGCCCAGTTCCAGCCGGGCGTGACGTTCTGGCTGTAGGCGCCAAGCACCGGGAACCAGTGCAGGTCACTGCCAAAGATGAGCAGCATCACCGTGCCCAAGAAGAAGTACGGAATCGCCTGGAAGAACGTGGCGGTCGGAATAAGGGAGTCGAACCGCGAACCACGAGTCCAACCGAGAATGGCGCCCGAGAAGGTCCCGATCAAGAAACTGGCGACCGTCGAGACGCCGATCAGGCCGACGGTCCACGGCACCGACTGGCGAAGGATCGAGCTCACGGGCGCACCGAGCGTGATCGAGACGCCGAGGTTGCCGTGAAACAACTGGCTGAGGTACGTGCCGTATTGCGCAAGGAGACCCTCGTGAAATCCCATGCCGAAGGACAGACGTATAGCGCGGATCTCGTTGGGTGTCACCTGACCGGTTAGCTTGCCGATCAGGGTCTGGACCGGATTACCGGGCATCAGGCGCGGCAAGATGAAGTTGACCGTCACGGCCACCCACGCCGTCAGCGCGTAGAGCGCGAGGCGACGAAGGATCATCCTCATGACGCCTCGACCGTCGCTCTGGTGGCCGAGGCGGGGTCGGCCTCTTCGACGCAGCCGCAGCTGGCCCGCAGGACGAGTTCGGTGGGCAGTACCACCGACGGCGGCGTCACGTCGGGATGATCGAGCATCGCGATCAGCGAGTCGACGGCCACGGCGCCGAGCATGCCGCCGGACTGTCGGATGGTCGTGAGCGAGGGATTGAAGTATCGGGTGAGCGTGATGTCGTCGAAGCCGGTGACGAGCACATCGCCGGGGACGTCCAGCCCGCCCGCGTTCAGCGCGTAGATCACGCCGACGGCGGTTTGGTCGTTCGCGCAGGCGAAGACCTGCGGCAGCGGCTCACGGCGGGCCATCCTTCGCTGCATGGCGGACTCGCCGCCGGCCGACGTCCAGTCCGAGTCGAGCAGATCGATGTCGTCGAGCGTGCCACCCAGCTGCGCCACCGTCTCACGAAACGCTCGGGTGCGCGCCACGCTGTCGGGACTGTCGTCGGAGCCTTTCACCAAGCCGAATCGAGTGACGCCGTGGACGCCCGAGAGGTGCTCGGCGAGGCTGCGCATGGCCCGTTCGTTGTCGACGCGGACCGTGACCGCCGCGGACTCGCTGCGCCCCGCGAGCAGCACGACGGGGATGCGCTTGGCGAGGTACGTCACTTCGTCGTCGCCGAGGATGCGGTCAAGCAGGATCAGGCCGTCGACGGTGCCGGTGAGGTTCATGAGCGACGCCATGTTCGACGGATGCAGATCGTCGGCACTGCTCAAGAGCAGGGAATAGCCGTGTTGTGCGGCGCGCGTCTCCGCGCCGCGGATGACGATGTCGGTATAGAGCAGGCTCGCTTCTTCGACGCCGAGGACGCTGCCGTCTGACCCCGTGCGCATAAAGACGAGGCCGAGGATCCAGTGCTTGCCACTGGACAGTCCGCGGGCGATGGAGTTGGGCACGTACTCGAGCTGTTCCATCGCGGCCAACACCTTGGCGCGCGTCGAGGGGCGAACCGACGACCGTGAGTTGAGCGCACGACTGACCGTGGCGGTCGAGACGCCAGCGCGAGCCGCGACGTCGTAGATCGTTGGTGGCGAATCGACCACCGCTCCCCCTTCGCACCGCGCCCATCTGACTTTGTAACCGGTTACATACATGTAACCGGTTACAAAATAGTGATACCGCACCGTCGTGTCAAGTCACATTCCAAACTTTTGTGCGTGCGGCCGTGATGCCGATCCCACCGGTAGTCAACTCCCGTCGCGTCGTCCTGGTTCTCGTGGTTGCGCCGAGCGAAGCGTCCGGCGACCTGTCCGTTCGCGGCGGTACTATCGACACAGCATTCGGTATCAGGGGGAAGAGGCGTGACCCTGTCGCGGTCGCTGTATCGCTACTACGAGCGTCGACTAGCCGCAACCCTGCCGGGTTCGGCGCTGCCGCGCCATATCGGGGTCATCATGGACGGACACCGCCGCTTCGCGCGCGAAGAGGGAGGCGAGTACCGGGCCAGCTACCAAGCCGGCATGGAGAAGTTCGAAGAGCTCCTGACCTGGTGCGCGGAGCTGAACATCAAAGCAGTCACGGTCTGGGTCCTGTCGACCGAGAACCTGCGGCGCCCGGCTGAGGAGCTCGAGCCGTACTTCGACGTCCTCAACCACCTCTTCGAGCGCCTGCCCAACCAGGCTCGACGCCTCGGGTTCTCCCTCGCGGTGAGCGGGAGCCTCGACCTGCTTCCACCGTCACTGGCGCTGTCGGCCAAGGTCGCCGTGGACCGAGCGTCAACGATTCCCGACCCGGCGATGATCGTCAACGTCGCGCTCTGCTACGGCGGTCGACAAGAGATCGTCGATGCGGCGAGGTCCCTCGTCGCCGATCTCGCCGACCGTGGCGTACCCGCCGACGAGATTGCCGAACGCATCGACGCCGAAGGTATCGCGAAGAACCTCTACGCCGCCGACCTGCCCGACATTGACCTCGTCATCCGCACGAGCGGCGAATCGAGACTGTCGGGCTTCTTGCTCTGGCAGTCGGCCTTCGCCGAGTTCGCCTTCGTCGACCCCTACTGGCCGGCCTTTCGCAAGGTTGACCTGCTGCGCGCGCTGCGCGACTTTACGCGTCGAGAACGCCGCTTCGGCGCCTAGTTCGTCGGCGCGACACGCGGATCGAACGATACTCGCACGGTCCGTGCGCGACAGGTACGGACCGTGACTTTCGCCCCTAGGGGTCGTTGGACAACCCGGTGAAAACTGGACGCGGGGCAAGGTGAGGTTCGTCATGGAACTCGTCCGCTGGTTCGACACGATTCGCGTCTCGGATGCCGCGCTGGTCGGCGGCAAGGGCGCCAACCTCGGCGAGCTGGTTGCCGCGAAACTGCCCGTTCCGCCCGGCTTCGTCGTCACCGCAGACGCGTACCGGTACGCGATCGAGCAAGCTGGCATCGCCGATCAGTTGGCGACGCTGCTCGCCGAGCTCGATTCGACGCGCGCCGCCGACCTCGATCGAGCGGCGCACGAAACCCAAGCCCTCATAAGTGGCGTGACGCTGCCCGACGACCTCGAACGCGCCATCGTCGACGCCTACGCCCAGCTCGGCGACGAGGTCGTCGCCGTGCGCTCGTCGGGCACGGGCGAAGACGCGAGCGACACCTCCTTCGCCGGCATGAACGTCACGTTCACCAACGTGTCGGGTGCCGCCGACGTGACCCGCGCGGTGATCGGGTGCTGGGCCTCGCTCTACGGGGCGCGCGTCATCGCCTACCGCGCCAGCCGACGCGCCACCGACGTGCCGGCGATGGGCGTCGTCGTGATGGCGATGGTGCCGTCGGAACGCTCGGGCGTGATGTTCACCGCCGACCCGTCGACCGGCGACGTTGGGCGGATCGTGATCGAAGCCGCCTTCGGCCAGGGCGAGGTCGTCGTGAGCGGCGAGGTCGAGCCCGACACGTACGTCCTCGCGAAGCAGGGACCGACGCTCGAACACGCGCGCATCGGCGCCAAGACCTTCAAGATCGTTCGCGGTCCGGACGGCCACGACCAGCGCGTCGACCTCGACCGAAGCGCCGCGACCGAGCGGGTCCTCAGCGACGACGAGGCCGTCGAACTCGCCCGTTTGGGCCTCGCAGTGGAGGCCCACTACGGCTCGCCACAGGACATTGAGTGGGCGATCGCCGGCGGGCATCGCTATCTCGTGCAGTCACGCCCGATCACCACGCTCCTCGCGACGTCGCCGAGCGGCGTCGCAGGACGAGTGCTGGTGCAGGGTCTCGCCGCGTCGGCCGGTCGCGCTAGCGGCGCGGTGCGCGTTCTCGGGGGGCCCGAGCAAGGAGACCGCTTTCGCGACGGCGAGGTGCTCGTCGCCGCGATGACCAGTCCCGACTGGGTGCCGCTCATGCGCCGGGCCAGCGCTCTGGTGACCGATGGCGGAGGCGTCACGTGCCACGCGGCGATCGTCTCGCGTGAGCTCGGCGTACCCTGCGTGGTCGGTGCCCGCGTCGCGACCAGTGTCTTGCGCGACGGCGAGGTCGTCACCGTCGACGGCACCAAGGGCGTGGTCACCGAAGGGGCCGCACCCGCGCCGAGCACCGTCGTGGCGACGGCCGCGACTCCGGTCGATCTCGCGACGACAACGATCCCGCTGGCCACCAAGCTCTACGTCAATCTGGCCTTCCCCGAGCACGCCGACGAAGTCGCCGCGCTCGACGTCGACGGCGTGGGACTCGTGCGCGCTGAGTTCATGGTCACCGACGCGCTGCACGGTGTCCACCCCAGGCTGATGATTGCGCGCGGCGAGCAGCGCGCCGTGGTCGACGCGATGGCGGCGTCGATCCTGCGTATCACCCGCGCCTTCGGTGAGCGTCCCGTCGTGTACCGCAGCATCGATTTTCGCTCGAACGAGTTCGCCAATCTCGAAGGCGGCCGCGACGTCGAGCCGGTCGAGGAGAATCCCATGATCGGGTACCGAGGGTGTTTCCGCTACGTGAAGGAACCCGAGGTATTCCAGCTCGAGCTCGACGCACTGGCGCGCGTCTACGAGGAAACGCCCAACGTCGTGCTGATGATTCCTTTTGTTCGCACGGCCTGGGAGCTCGAGGCGTGCCTGGACCTCGTGCACGCGAGCCCCCTGCCCGACGCGGCGCCGATCTGGGTCATGGCCGAGGTGCCCTCAGTCGTCTACCGAATTCCCGAGTACGCATCGATGGGCATCGCCGGAGTCTCGATCGGGAGCAACGACCTGACCCAGCTCATGCTCGGCGTTGACCGTGACTCGCGGGTCTGTGCCGACCTCTTCGACGAAGCCGACGCGGCCGTGCTCGACGCGATCGACCGAATTGTGCGAGCGTGCCACGACGCCGGGATCACCTCGTCACTCTGTGGCCAAGCGCCGTCCAACCACCCGGCGTTCGCCGAACACCTGGTTCGCGCCGGTATCACGTCGATCTCGGTCAATCCCGACGCCGTCACGGCCGCGCGCCGCTCGGTGGCGCGCGCCGAGTGGCGACTACTTCTCGAGTCGGTCGACCCTCGCCGCGCCCCGACTCGTCCGCGCTGACTCGCGGCGTTGCGCGTGAGTAGTTGCGCGGTGCTCGCCCATCTCCAGCGACCGCGCCGGTACACGACGGACCCGCGGGACTCGCCGCCGCGCACGCCAACGCGGTGGACGGCCACCGATCGTGCCGTCGCCGTGAAGTGATCGGCGAATCGTTGGAGAGCGGTGGTCACGTTGCTAGACGCGAACGACGGCGTGTGCTCAGGTCCGGAACCTGGCGCCTCCGGCGTCGGTCGCAGCCGAGCCTCACTCGTGCATCGTCGACATCACGGTGTCAATGCGGTGCGAACCGCACTGGCGAGGACCCGCTGACCGAGGGCCGTCGGATGAAAGGAGCCCCCAGATTGCAGTGACGCGGCCGACAGTCCATTCAGGTCACTCGACGAGCCCGTCGCGCAGTTAAGCGGCTGAAAGCCCGGTGCCGAAACGACGCGCAGGCGAAACGGGGACATCGTGAATCGAGCGACCGCTGTCGAAGTCTCCACCCGAAGCAAGTGGTTAATGGCAATGAGCTGGCGAGCGGCGGGTCCCGTAAAAGCTGGGTAGAACCCGGTCGTCGTGCCGACCGAGATCGGCGAGGCGCCCACGAGGCACGTCGGCGCGCCTGCGCCAGACAGGAGCATGGGGTAGTTCACGACGAGGACTCGAGCACCCCGTCCGTCGTTGCCCAACGGGCTCGCCGCGAGCGTCGCGCGCAACAGTCCGGTGAGGCGATGTTCGAGTGGCGACGCCGCGGCGACGCGGGCGTTCGCCACCGCCGGTGAGACCCGCAGTGCCCCCGTGACGCTCACCGACGCACCGAGCAGCGAGGCCGCCGTCGCCACCGCCGACGCGCAGGCCGTTGGCCCGCTCGCGTACGAGAAGTACTGCACTGTCGCCGCGGTCGTCGTCGCCACACCGCCGAGACAGGAGACGAGCAAGTCTGAAAAGGAGAGGTCGTTGCCGCCCGCGGTCAACGTCACGACGTTCGCTCGGCGAAGCGAGGGCCCGGCCGCGGCGACCTGCGCGTCGATCTGGTTCACCGTGGCACCCGCGCACGCGACGAAGTCG
>JAKBCI010000274.1 GCA_021807965.1 Actinomycetes bacterium | reverse complement strand
TGGTGACGGCGCTGACGGTGCCGGTGGTGGGGGCGCTGCTCACGTTCTCGCTGATGATCGGGCCGCCGGCGGCCTCGAGGATCCTGTTCGCCCGCCCGGGGTCGGCCATCGCCGGGTCGGTGGGACTCTCGCTCGCGACGATCTGGGTCTCGATCGCGGCCTCCTACACGTTCAACCTGCCCATCGGCTTCTTCGTCGGAGCGATCGGTGCGTTCCTCTACCTGAGTGCGCGGCTGCTCGTGCGCCGGGTGCCGTCGACTCCGTAACCTACAGACCGTGAGTCTCGCGACCATCCTCGACGCGTGCCACTTTGCGCCACCGGGCACGCCGGTTGACGTGGCGGTGTCGGGGGGGCCTGATTCGGTCGGGCTCGTACTGCTCGCCCGGGCGGCTGGACTGGTCGTGACCGTTCACCACGTCGATCACCGGCTGCGCGCGACCAGTGGCGACGACGCGCGATTCGTCGAGGCGCTCGGCCGCGACCTCGGTGTGCCGGTCGTGACCCACGTCGTCGAGGTTGGCGCCGGCGCAAACCTCGAGGCGCGCGCCCGCGCCGCTCGACGCTCGGTGCTGCCCGGTGGCGCCCTGACCGGTCACACCATGGACGACCTCGTCGAGACGATCGTGCTCAACCTGCTCCGCGGCGCGGGCCTGGACGGGCTCTCGCCCATGGTTGGCGACCCCACCAAGCCGTTGCGCGACGTTCGTCGTCGAGACCTGCACGAGTACGTCGCGGCTTCGGGCGTGGTGGCTCGACGCGACGAGACCAACGACGATCCGCGCTACCGGCGCAATCGCGTGCGCCACGAGGTGCTGCCGCTGCTCAACGACGTTGCCGAACGCGACGTGGTGCCCGTCGTGGCCCGCCAGGCCGCGCTCCTCTTCGACGAGCGTCTCTGGCTCGATGAGCTGGCCGCTGACGAGCGCGGTCTCGACGCGGTCGACTGTCGAGAGTTGCGCGGGTGGCCCCGAGCGCGGCTGCGCCGGTGGCTGCGCGAGCGACTGCGCGACACCGGTGACGGCGAGCGCCACCCGCCCAGTCGCGATGACGTCGAGCGCGCGATCGCGGTGGTTTCGGGCACCGTGATCGCTGCCCAGCTAGCCGGAGGGCGGCGCCTCAGCCGCCGACGCCAGTTCCTGACGCTCGAGTAGCTCCACTACGCTGGCCGGGCATGGGACCGCGCGACGACAAGGACTTGACCGCTCACTGGGCCGCGCGCGACCTGGGTGAGGTGGTGGTCACCGCCGGGGACGTTCGCGAACGGATCGCGGAGCTCGGCCGAGCCATCACGCAGGACTACGCCGACCGACCGCCACTGCTCGTGTGCGTGTTAAAGGGCGCGATCAACTTCATGTCGGACCTGATGCGAGCCATTGAGCTGCCCGTCGAAGTCGACTTCATGGCGGTGTCGAGTTACGGGGCCGCCACCAAGACGAGCGGCGTCGTGCGCATCGTGAAGGACCTCGACGTGGACCTCGCCGACCGCGACGTGCTGATCATCGAAGACGTCGTCGATTCGGGACTCACGCTCAACTACCTGCGCCAGTATCTCGGGGCGCGCGGCCCACGCAGCCTCGAGGTCTGCGCCCTGCTGCTGAAAGAGGGCGAGCAGCGCGTCGAACAGGACCTCAAGTACGTGGGCTTCTCGATTGGACCAGCGTTCGTCGTTGGCTACGGACTCGACGTCAACGAGCGCTACCGGAACCTCGACGGCATCTATACCTACGTCGGCGAGGTGTGATCGTGGTCGACCGGCCGCGCGTGGAGGCACTCGTGCGCGAGCTGCTCGAGGCCATCGGCGAGGATCCGATGCGCGAGGGGCTGCGCGAGACCCCCAAGCGAGTGGCCGCGATGTACGTCGAGCTGTTCGAGGGCATCGAGGCCGACCCGGGTGAACACCTGCGCGTCACCTTCGAGGCGGGTCACGACGAGATGGTGATGGTGCGCGACATCCCGTTCACGTCGCTGTGCGAGCATCACCTCATCCCCTTCGTCGGCTACGCGCATCTCGCCTACCTGCCCGGTCCCGAGGGCCGCATCACCGGGCTCTCCAAACTCGCGCGGCTGGTCGAGGGCTACGCTCGTCGACTCCAGGTCCAAGAGCGCATGACCACCGAGATCGTCGAGGCGATGGAGCGCGAGCTGTCCTCGCGGGGTTCGATCGTCGTCTTAGAGGCCGAACACTTCTGCATGTCGATGCGCGGGGTGAAGAAGGCCGGGGCGACCACGGTCACCTCAGCGGTTCGCGGCATCTTTCGCGATGATCCGGCCTATCGGGCCGAGGCGCTGCAGTACATCCACCAGCGGCGGCCGACGTGGCGCTAGCCCCGGGTGTCCTCGGCATCGTGAACGTCACCCCCGACTCGTTCTATCCCGAGTCGCGCACCCTGAGCCCGCGCGACGCCGTGGCCCGCGGCCGGGCGTTCTTCGCCGCCGGGTGCGACGCCGTCGACGTCGGCGGCGAGTCGACTCGGCCCGGGGCGACGCCGGTCGCGCTCGACGACGAACTGGCGAGGATTGTGCCGGTGGTCGCCGAGCTCGCCGGCGTCGGACCAGTCTCGGTTGACACCACCAAAGAGGCGGTGGCGCGCGCCGCCGTCGCCGCGGGGGCGGTCGTGATCAACGACGTGTCGTGCGGTCTGC
>JAKBCI010000273.1 GCA_021807965.1 Actinomycetes bacterium | reverse complement strand
CGGGGCGAAGGCGAGCACGTTGATCGTCCCGGGACCCGTCGGCGCATCGGTGTCGTCGGCCGCGGCCCACGTGGGGTGGGCGACGCCGACCGTCGCCTGCACGTAGACACCAGCGTCGGCGGCCTCGCGAACACGTCGCACCGAAGCCGCCGTGAACAGGGTGACGCCGTCACCGTCGAGGGCGAACGCGCGAGCGAGCTCGCTCGCGTGCGCCTCGAGATCGGTGCGCTGGTAGTTCGCCGGTACCTGAGCGTTCACGACCCAGTGGCGCTCACCGACGCCGCCACCGCAGCTCGCGCTCGACGCCACCCACGAGGGACCGGTTCGCCACACCAGCGCGTCGAGTTCACCGGGGCCGGCCGGCGCGACCACGTCGGCCCGCATCAGAACTCGATGCCCTTCATCGCGCGGATTCCCTGGTCGTAGGCGTGCTTGATCACCCGCATCTCGGTCGCGGTATCGGCCACGGCGACGATGGCCTCGGGCGCGTTGCGTCCCGTGATGATCACGTTGGTCGTCGCGGGCCGTGACGTGAGCGCGGCGACGACGTCGTCCACGTCGATCCAGCCGTAGTTGACGGCGTAGGTCATCTCGTCGAGGATCACTAGCTGGTAGTCGCCACTCGCGATCTTGGCCCGCGCGACATCCCAGGCGTGACGACCCTTGGCGACCGTCTCGTCGATGTCGGTCGACTCCCAGGTGAACCCGTCGCCGAGCGACTGCCACTCGATGCCGAGGTGCTCAGCCAGTTTCTGCTCGCCCGAGCGCCACTTGCCGCTCTTGACGAACTGCACGACGCACACGCGCCAACCGCGGGCCCACGCCCGGCTCATCACGCCGAACGCGGCCGACGACTTGCCCTTACCGTCGCCGGTGTTGACGAGCACGAGTGACGTCGCGCGGCGCAGTGGTCGAGGCGCGGGCGCCTCGTGTGGTTCGGTGGTCATGGCTGCCTTTCACTACGGCGTCGAGGGACGACGACGAGTTCGCCGTCCACGTTGCGCAGAACTTGAATGCGCGCGCCGAAGTAGTCGCCGAGCGCCTCGTCGGCCAGCACCTCGTCCGGGGTGCCATTGGCGACCACGTGGCCCTCGTGCAAGAGCAGCAGCCGGGTCGCGAACTGGGCGGCGAGCGTCAGGTCGTGCACCGCGCTAATGACGGTGAGCTCTCGCTCGCGGCGCAGCTCGTCGACCAGCTCGAGGGCCTCCACTCGCCGGCCGAGGTCGAGCGCGCTAGTCGGCTCGTCGAGGATGAGCAGCGGTGCCTCTTGAGCGAGCGCTCGCGCGAGCACCAGACGCTGCAGCTCGCCGCCCGACATCGTGGCGAGTGCTCGTTCTGCCATCTCGGCGAGGCCGAGGCGCTCGAGCAGCGCCGCGCACCGGTGGCGGTCGTGGGGACCTTCGGCCCCGAAGTAGCCACGGTGAGGCGTACGCCCGAGCGCCACGTAGTCGATAGCGCGCATCTGGGCGGGCAGCTCCGGCTTCTGGGGCACGTAGGCGACCAGACGCGCGAACTGGCGCCGCGAGAGCGCGGCGACGTCGGCGTCGTGAATACGCACCGTGCCGCGGTAGGCGACCAGTCGAGCCAACGCGCGCAACAGCGTGCTCTTGCCCGCCCCGTTGGGCCCGATGACGCCGAGCCATTCGCCTTCGGTCACGACGTCACTCACCGGTCCCAGCGCGTCGACGACGCCGTAGCGCACCGCAAGGTCGTCCAGGGTGACCGCCGGGACCGTGTGAGGAACCGGCGCCGCCGCCATCAGAGCACGCCCAGCTGGGAACGGCGCGACCGCAGCACGAAGATGAAGAAGGGACCACCGATGAACGCGGTCACCACGCCGAGAGGAATTTCCGCCGGCGCGTCGAGCATGCGCGCGCCGAGGTCGGCGAGGATGAGAAACGACGCGCCGCTCACCATGGAGACGGGCAGCACGACGCGGTAGCTCGCGTTCGTCGTCAGACGCACGAGGTGGGGCACGATGATGCCGACGAAGCCAATGAGCCCGCTCACTGAGACTGCCGCCGCCGTGCCGAGGGTCGCCGCCGCGACAACGGCGAGGCGTACGCGCTGGGGATGAACCCCGAGGGCCGAGGCCTCTTCTTCGCCCACGCGCAGCACGTCGAGGAGCCGGCGGTGCGCGAGCAGCACGACCGCGGCCAGGGCGACGTAGGGCAAGATCAGGGTTACGTCGGACCACGTCGCCACCGACAGGCTGCCGAGAATCCACGCGTAGACCGGTTGGAGGTCAGCCGCGTGCTGCTGTTGCAGGTTGGTCTGCAGCGCGGTGAAGACGGCCGCGACGGCGACGCCCGCGAGCACGATCGAGGCGCCCGACGAGTTGCGCCCCGAGCGTGACCCAACCAGGTAGGTGAGCGTCACCGCCACCGAGCCGCCGACGAAGGCGGCGATCGGGAGCAGGTAGGGCGATTGGCTCGCCGAAACGATCGCGATCGTCGCGCCGAGCCCCGCCCCCGCGGCGACGCCGAGGAGGTAGGGGTCGGCGAGCGGATTGCGAAACACTCCCTGGTAGGACGCGCCGCCGGCCGACAACATGGCGCCGACGAGTCCCGCGAGCACCACGCGGGGCAGGCGAATTTGCCAGACGATCGCCTGGTTGATCGCCGAGGCTGACGTGTGCGGGTGCCAG